>CAZVVF010000209.1:0-6840 GCA_964630575.1 uncultured Burkholderiales bacterium
TGATGGGCTCTAAAGAACTCAAAGCCCCGCGTCTTGGCGTCTGCCTCGGCCACCAGGCCCTGGCCTGTGCCTTCGGAGGCCGGGTCATCTTGGCTCCCCGTCTCCTCCACGGCAAGACATCGTCGGTGTACCACGACAGCAAGGGTTTGTTTCAAGGCATTACCAATCCGCTCGTTGCCACTCGTTACCACAGCTTGGTGGTCGAAGAGGAATCGCTCAACAAGGAGCTTGTGGTGAGTGCCTGGACGTCCCACGGAGAGATTATGGGTCTACGACACCGCAGCTTGCCTCTGGAAGGCGTACAGTTCCATCCAGAGTCCCTAGAGACACGAGAGGGAGCCCGCGTCCTCAAGAATTTTGTGGACCAGATCGACCTCCATGTCTAACCTGACCCCCTGGAGTTTGGCCCTCAAAAAAACGTGCCAAACTTTCGTTCAAAAGGCCTTGACACGCGCTTAAAGATCGCTATAATTACACCCATTGAACAGTCCACTGACAACGGACCTACCCCACACAGGGTGTTCATAACATACGCGGGGGCGTGGCCTAGCGGTTCAGGGCGCCTGCCTGTCACGCAGGAGATCGCGGGTTCGAATCCCGTCGCTCCCGCCAAAAACCCGGGGAAACCCGGGTTTCCCTTTTAGGGGATGCCGAAATAGCTCAGTTGGTAGAGCATGCGACTGAAAATCGCAGTGTCGGCGGTTCGATCCCGTCTTTCGGCACCAAGAGGTTCGCTTAACAGCGAACCTTTTTTGGTTCCCCAAAACTTATCCATCCCACCCCACCGAGGGATGGAACCGCCGACACCTTTGGACTGCGGTTCGCAAGACGAGTCACCGAGTCGCTACGAGCGCAGCGAGTCCTCCCGGCCTTTAGGCTGGCCCCGGCGGCAGGATATGGCGAGGCTCTATCAATCGGTCCAACGAGGTCGTCCCGCGATTGGATGGCAACGGCTCCGTGCGCAGAATCTCGGGGTAGATGGCCACCAGCACAAGCGTGAGAACTCCACTGCCGAGCCCCATGGCCAAGCCTGCAAACTTGGGCCCGAACTCCTGGGCGCACCAACTCAGGGCCACTGTTCCGAGGGGAATCAATCCACGGTCCATGAGGATGATGCTAACGATCCGCCCGTGCAGTACCTTGGGCACGCCCGACTGCACCAAGATTCGGCTCACCGTCCGGTAGGCCTGACTCGCCCCTCCCGCAACGAAGACAGCCAGTCCCGCAACGAAGAAATCGGGGGCTAGAGCAAGGGCGACGAGAGAGGCTGAGAACAAGAGCAGTGCCAGCACCTGAAAAACCCCACTCAAGGTCCGCTTGGAGTCACCTATGATCGTGCTCGAGGCCAGCAAAGAGCCCAATGCCGTCAAAGACAGCAAATGCCCCAGACCGTCGGCATCGAGCTTGATCAGGTCTTTGGCAAAGATCGGCAACATGGCGACATAGGGAAAGGCGAAGACCATCGGTCCAATCATAAGCAGTATGAGCAGCTTGATTCTTCGGTCTTTGTGAATGTAGGCTAGGGCCTCTGCCATGCCAGCCTTCTGCTGGGCGGCCTCATTGCAGTGAGGCTCTATCCCCTGAACAGTCGCCGTCGCCAAGGCCCCCAAAGCCAGTCCAAAGGTTGCTACTCCAAAAGCGAGTCCGGCATTGCCTTGAACCAAGATGAAGCCAGCTAGGGAGGGACCAATGACCCTACCGAGGTTCAAGACCGCGGCGTTGACAGCCAGGGCTTTGGCCAGGTCCCGTCGCTCCATGTCGCCGAGAAAAGCACTGCGAATGGGAGGCTCGGCGGTATTCGACAACTCCCGAAAAAACACCGCCATCCCAATAGCCCAAAGCGGTGCCTCCCGATACACGAAGAGACCCGTTAGCCCGGTTAAGACAGCGAGACTCGCGTAGAGACAAGAGAGCAGACGTCTGCGCTCAAAACGGTCAGCAAGGACACCGGAGGGCAAACTCGTGAGAAAAGCTGGCACCAACCGACAGGCGTTGATGACACCCAGAGCTAGGGCGGACTCGGTGCGGATAAGGATGGCCCAGTTCAAAGCGACCAGGTAGTGCCACTCACCCACTCGGCAAGCGAAGAATCCGAGGTGAAAACGACGAAACGCTGGGCTTTCAGCCCAACCGGTCGGCGACCTCACACAACACCTTTATCCAAGCTTGGATCTTAGCTTGCGGAAAGGTTCGAGTCAATCATCTCGCCCCCTAGAGAGCGCTCAGAGGTCCAGCTTGATGATTCGCTTGGGAGTCGAGGCCGTGTCGACCATCTGCTCCGTCAGCGCGAGCGGAGCCAGGCCTGGTTCGGGCACAGGATCCGTTTCGGGGGTCTCCTCGCGGGGAGATTCTTCCGCCTCGGAGCTAGCCACAGGCTGCTCCACCGAGGAGACGTGATCGACCTCTGCCGAGGGAGGTGGCGGATCCATCTCAGAGAGCACACTCTCCATCCCTGAATGGGCCAGACAGGCCGCCGCCACCACAGCGTCGTGCTGTTTCAAAATCGTATGATAGACAACGCGGGCCAGTGTGGCGTGGGTGTTGTTCTTCATCTTATTGAAAAAGAAAGGGCTCATTCCCGAAAGTCCACCCACAAGCTTAGACCAACCGGACTTCTTTGACTCTTCCGGCTCGAAAGAAGCGAAAAGCTGGCTCCTGGCCTCAGCCGCGAGTGCCTCCAAAGCCCCCGCATCGTAAACAGTGCGATGGGTCGCCGAGCGAATCGGGTCAGCAGGCTCCCCTTCCTTTGTCTGCACGGGGAGCGCCGCGTTGTGATGCTTCCAGTAGAGGTCGTTAACCTTTTGCTTGATATCGTCCGAGTCGGCCCGACTCATGTCGAGCCGGTCGCAAATATCCCGATAGATACGCTCCGTTGGGAAACTGATGCTGCCATCCAAAAGACTCAGAGCCAGACCCAAAGTCAAACACTCGCTATGGAGTTCCGGACTAGCGGCCACGGCCGCAATATAGCTATCCAGTTCCGGCCTCGGATCCGTCTTGGACCAGCGCTCGCAGAGCCTATTCCACTCTTCACGCTTAGCCCGCCTCGCCCGCTGGGATGGTACCGCAGCGGCTGCAGCCTCCTCCATGAGGTCAAGTTTGTCCTGAATGTTGGAACTCTGCCCCACAGCGATAAGCGCGCAGCACAAGGCCCACCCCGGAGACAAGAAGTGAGCCGCGTCTTGAGCGATCTTGAGGCGCAAAGCGCGCTCGAGATCATTGGTATCGGTTCGCTCGGGAATAATGATCTTCCAAGAGTCGGCGGTCCATTCTAAGACACAACGCTCGACTTCCTCACGAGCCCTCCCCTCCTTCTTTACCGCTCGGGCTATCCAGCCGGAAACGATATCGAGAAGCACGTCGCGTGAACTGGGGGGCTGATCAACTCCAATGAGTCGCGTGATCTCCGCCAGTTCCTTTTCGTTCATGAGTGATAAACCGATATACATAATTACCTACTGGGGGTATTCCGTGAAAAACTCCAAGGTCCTCGGGTACGGGACACTTTTTGCCCCAATGCTGTGAGTTCATACGATTGTAACATGTCCTTGAGAAACATTCTCTATCTTAGTGAGGAAGAGAATATCAAACAGATTAGCCACCTAGTCCGGTGAATTTCATCTTGGGACGTCCAGCAAAATGGTCTCTTAAAGACGAAAGCTTCACCAGTCGCTCCAGCCGACCAGGGAATGGGTTTCCAAGACGCTAAGAAGATGCTCACTCAAGACGGCCCCAGATGGTCGCGATGGCAGGGAACTAGCCATAGAAGGCACACACACCTCTATGGCTAGTCCCGCCAAAACCCCCCGATTGTTTCGCTGCTACATGGGAGCCCAAGCCCGAGAGGCCTTGACCCATTCCCAAGGCAGCCCCGACTCCTTCGCTTTGATGTTGGCCGCCTCTGGAGGCCCTCGATGGCTGGGTCTGGTCGGCATCGACCGAGCCCTTCTCAAGTTCCTAGAACACTCCCAGAGTTCCACCCGATTGCCGCTCCTCGGTGCCTCCAGCGGGGCTTGGAGGCTCGCCGCTCTGTGCTGCGATGACTCGGCCAACACATACGAAGAACTCATCTGTGAGTATGTGGAGCAGAGATACGTTGGCTCACCGACACCCGATGAGATCAGTCAAGTCTGTCGAGACTACTTGGACCGACTGTTCACCAGCCCTCGGGTCGAGACAATACTGAGCAACCCAAAACTTCAGCTCAACTTCACAACCGCGATCATGGACCGAGAACATCCGAGCAAAGGGCAAACCATTCTGGCCCTATCCAAGGGCTGGCTCCTCAACACGGCGGCTCGACGCCTGCTTGGGAAAACGTTCAAGCGAGGCCTCTTCTCCGTCTTGCCCCACCCTAGCACATCTCCCCTTCAACCCTACTGGGACGATATCCCAAACGTTGAGATCGCGCTCAGCCGAGAGAACTTCAACAGAGCGATCTTGGCCACTGGCTCCATTCCCTTACTCCTGGAAGGGGAATCGGCCATACCCGGTGCGCCCGAGGGCCACCACCTCGATGGGGGGTTGGTCGACTACCACTTCGAGATCGAAACAGCGCGCGGGCCAGTGCTCTATCCCCATTTTTCCTCGGACCCTGTACCCGGATGGATGGATCGCTTTTTCCCCTTTCGTCGGATAACCCAGCAAGCCAGAGCGAACCTCTGCCTGATCCTTCCCAGCGCAGAACAGTTGTCTCGCTATCCCTTGCAGGATTACCCATGCCGCGAAGACTTCCACAGACTCTCCAATGAAGCCCGCATAAAGGCATGGCGCGCCACGGTGAAAGAAAACCACCGGATGGAGCGAGAGTTGACCGCATGCCTCGAAGCCGGTGAACTCGTGGAGATGAGTCAGCCTCTCCACTGATGAAAGGGCACAAAAAAAGGCGACCCCTCAGGGCCGCCTTCTCGTCGCTGTGTCGGGTTCCTATTTCGCAGGCCCCACGTACTTGACTTCAAAGTACAAAGTGGCAAACGGAGGAATCGTGGGCGGGCGACCGTCGGGGCCGTAGGCCAGGTTATAGGGAATGGTCAGACGGCGAACCTCACCGGGGGTCATCCCCACTAGGCCTTCGTCCCAGCCTTTGATCACTTGACCGGCGCCGAGCGTCACGGCGATCGGCTGGTCTCGGTCCAAGGAGGAGTCGAACTTCTTGTCGCTCTCGAATCCATCCAGCCAGCCCGTGTAGTGAAAATCACCCTTCTCACCACTCTTGATAGCTGTGCCTTCACCCTTGGTTACGGTTTCTGACTTGAGCTCTCCAGGCTGGACAAAGTCCATGACCTCAACCTCAAAAAAGAGACGCGATTTGGGTGGGATTTTTGGCTTCTCTGCTAAGCCGTAGGCCAAGTAGTGAGGAATCGAGAGGGTGCGTACCTCCCCTTTCTTCATGCCCTGAAGCCCTTTTTCCCAGCCCGCAATAACCTGTCCGCTGCCGACCGTGACTGGGAAAGGCTTGCCTTTTTCACGCGAAGAGTCGAAGACTTCTCCGTCTTTCACGTTGCCTAAACGACCCACGTAGTGAACCAAGACCACATCTCCATCAGAGACGACTTTGTCGCCGGTACCTTCCTTGATGGTCTCGATTTTGAATTCTTCCTCAGCGAACACTTCCTTGGCTTTGAGCCGGATGAACAGCATCGTGGCCGGACTCATGCGTGCTCCCTGTGGGAGCTCACCGAACAGTTCCTGGGCGCTTATCTCCAGGTCCTTGACACCGCCGACTTTCATTCCCTCAGCGGCCTTAACAAGACCCGGCATTTGATTGCTCTCAGGGACCATAAGAAGGTCGACCTTGCCCTCTCCCATTGGCTTTCCGTCAAACTTGTCGGACCAAATCTGGACTTCCGCCAAGAAGGCAGCGGCGCCATCGACCGCTTCCCCTTCGCCCACTTCTTTTTCGGTAACCTTCATAGCTGCTGGCGTAGCGTCTAGGGCTGGAGTGGCCTTTACGGTCGGGCTACCGGCGGCATCGGGAGTCGCTCCGTCTTTGGCCTGTCCAGGTGCTGAACAGGCCATAGTGGAGACGCTAAGCAGTACGGCGCACACCGTGAGCCGAAAGTGCTTGGTGTCAAATTTCATCATTTTTTACCTCGGAAAATTCACTAGTTTTAGATTGAAAGGCAGATGGAGAAGCGCGAGCCTTCCCAGTTCTGCCCACCCGTTCTGAGAATCCAGCCCAGACCCTTCAAGTTTCTAGCTTGCATAGGAACCTGGCCCGAGCGTTGAGAAGGGACGCTGACAATGAGTCGGTTCAAAATCCTGGTCTTAGAAGACGATCCTCAAATGCGCTCCATCCTGCAACAGGTGCTGGAGGAGCAGGACTATGACGTCGTCGCTGTAGACCGGGGTGAGAAGGCCATAGACGCGGCCCGAGACCACTCCTTCGACCTCATCATCGCCGATATCAGGATGGAGGGAGTGGGTGGACTCGAAGCCATCGCGCAGACCAAGGCCGTCCAACCATCCATCGGAACCCTTATCGTTTCTGGGTACGCCGACCCCGACGAAACCGAGCGCGCCAAGCAGCTGCAAATTGGTGGTTACCTAAAAAAGCCTTTCAAAATGGCAGATTTTTTGCTCTACGTCCGCACCCAACTGAGCGAAAAGAGTCGAAATTCTCAAGCCTCAGGGGGAGCCTCCCAGGAGCAACAACGAGGTACGGACTCCGTGGCCTTGATCCTCGAGTGTTTGCAGGCCATAGACCAACCGAAGAGCCGAGTTCCAGCAGGCAGCTTCAAGAGGATCATGGAGCTGTCGGACACCTTGGGGAAACAGGTTGGGATCGTCGCCGATGTCCGGCGTGAAATCGCTGCGGCCTGCGGGTTCATTCTTTGCATC
>CAZVVF010000210.1:0-6840 GCA_964630575.1 uncultured Burkholderiales bacterium
GGATGGCTCGGCACCTCCTGAAGGGACGCTCAAATTTTTTCTCTCCCACCCTATCAAAGGGGGGATGAACGTACGGGCCAGCGACCTCCAGGTCGTTCGCTTCTTTCAGGATACTCTCAAGGGTGAACTTCGTGAGCGAGTTCGGGCCATCAATATCGGCAAAAAGAGGGAAGTGACCCTCAAGGTCTCTTATACTCCTCAGCCCCTATGGGTTCGGCTCGGTCGGCCAGAGCGTCTTGAATACAAACTCTTCCTGCTTCGCGAACTCCTCTCTCAGCTCGCCAAAGACAAGGTGGATGTGCGTTCCATCGACTTGCGCTACTCGGCTCCGGTGGTTACGACCCGGACGAGCAAAGACTGAGCTCGTCCTCGCCGCTAGATAGTCGAGCGGACCCATTGTGGCTCAATTCTACCTGTGCTAGACTCTAGTACGCTGACTCTGTGTACTCTTTTTACACTTGAAATCGGCGCAACGAAGGGACTGCGATTTGGAGCCCAGCTCAATCGAGGAATACCAGGAGCCAGCGAGCTCGGCGAAGAGGGTCGGCATCGAAAGATGGCAGATCCCGGTGGCTATAGCCAGCTTGTTGCTGGGTATAGCGGTCTCGCTTCAGTTTCGGGCGAATAACTCCGTGCCCTCGCGCAACAGCGCTCAGCGTTCAGACCTCTTGGCTCAGCTTCGCACCATCGAGACCGAGAAAGAAAAGCTCTCGACGGAACTGTTGGAAACCCGTGATCGGATGGTTGAGATCGAGAAGGCACTGGGTCAGGGTCAGTCTTCCCATCAGGAACTCATGGAGCAGTTTGAGAACGCTCGACTCCAGGCCGGGCTGACCGCCTTGAAGGGGCCTGGGATTGTGGTGAGGCTCTCCGATTCGCCCCGCCAACCTGGCTTAGAAGAGGTTCCCTATGATTTTATCGTTCACGATATCGACCTTTCTGTTTTAGTCAATGAACTTTGGGCCAGTGGTGCCGAAGCGGTCGAGGTCAACGGGCAGCGGATCGTGGGACGGAGTTCGATTCGTTGTGTGGGGCCAACGGTCTTGGTGAATACCAATCGTGTGGCTTCTCCGTTTATCGTGAAGGCTATTGGCGACGTGGACCACCTTGAAGGCGGGCTTAAAATGCCCGGAGGTTTTGTGGATTCGATGAATCGCTTAACGAGCAATGGTGGGGAAGTTGTCATCTCTCGCATGCGAGAGATTCAGGTGGCTCCCTATCAGGGGAGTCTCATCTATCGTTTTGCGACTCCCGTTGCCGATAGCTCCGGGGGCCTGAAGGAAGAATAGCCGTGTGGGTTCTCGTAGGGTTGTTCGTGGGAGTGATTTTTGGGATGTGGTTTCCCTACCAGATTCCTGTGTCTCTTTCACGCTATGTTTCCGTGGGTATCTTGGCCGGTCTCGACTCGGTGATAGGCGGGACGAGGGCTGGTATGGAGACGCGCTTCGACACTCTGGTCTTTGCCAGTGGATTTGTGGTCAACACGATCCTCGCTGTTCTAGTGACCTGGATCGGTGTCGTATTAGGCGCCGATCTGTATCTGGCAGCTGTTGTGACCTTCGGTATGCGGATCTTCACGAACCTGGGTGCTGTTCGACGGCTGATTCTGGGCCGAAAGTCACAAAGACCGTCTACCCTGGGCTGAGTCGAGCCTCAAGCCTTCTGCCCCTCGTTCGCCCGGTTGGCGCCTCGATGCCCCATTTCGGATAGCCAGACCAGTGTTTTTTCGCGTCCGTGTTTCTGTTCGTAGCTGACGATGGTGTTGACGGCCTTGCCGAAAGTAAAGTGGCGCATCTGTAGGAGCTTGGCCGCCTCTTTTGGGAGGGTGTCTTTCAAAAAGTGGTATTCCACCCAGCGAGCCATGCCCTCTCTGAGGGCCTGATTGGAGCGAAGAAGGCTCTTCTCGGTTTGGTAGGCGTGGACGAGTTCGTGAGCCAAAATGGCACGAAAGACCGTGACCGCAAGGTTTGGTCGGATAGCGATCTGATGACTGCGCTCGGAGCCCATTTCGCGAACCTGGTATCGACCCAGGTTTCCCTCGCTGTGGTAGAAACCGCCCTTCCAGCCGAGTGGCGGTGGGGTCTTGACCTCGAGCAACACCGGCCACCTTGTTTTGATGGAGAACTCTTGCCATAGGCTCTTGCGAGTCTCATCGAGTTGGAGACGGCCTTCCAGATCGGTATTGACCGTTCTCGCTCCGGCAAAGGGGACCATCAGTCGATAGTCGGATTGGCCGGTCAGGCGATATTCCAGAAATCGTCCAACCGAAGTCAGCATGTCAACAATCAGCACATAGGGATTATACCGCAATCTTGGCTCTGTCTCAGGATTCGTGGAAAAGATTTTGAAAAGCCCTTGACAGCGAGTCTTGAACGTCGTATATTCTTCTTGCCGGCGCGGGGTGGAGCAGCCCGGTAGCTCGTCGGGCTCATAACCCGGAGGTCGCAGGTTCAAATCCTGTCCCCGCAACCAACAAGGACTCGTGGAAACACGGGTCCTTTTTTCGTTGCCGGAGATGGTGCTCGCCCCTAGGCCCCGGAGGCCTCAACTCCACCCTGGCGGCCAGGCTCTGCAGCCACTCACGGATTGGGCCACCACGGGTCTTTGGAATTCCCTGGCCGAGGCAGGCGCGAATCTGCTGTCATCGAAGTTTCCGGACCGCGGGTTGCAGACTCCGTTGAGAAGGTATTTGTTAGGCACCCAGATGTTCGAGAATCACGACTCAGAAGACTCCCCGCCAGCCTTGTATCCGTATTTCGAAGACGGAGCCTGGGTTGAAGCTGCTGCTTCTCGTCCGGAGTACTTGATCATCGTCGACGAGGAGTTGCGGATTCACTTTCTGAGTGACCTTCAGCCAGGGCACCTCGATGTGCTTGGAACGAGTTGCCTCGACTATATTCATCCCGACTATCACCCGGTGATCAGGCGCGCGGTTGCCAGAGCTCTCGAGACCGGCCTTCCTCAGCCCTATGAGCTGCAAGGGGAGGGGCCTGATGGACAGGCTTCGTTTTATAGCGTTTGGGCATCCGTCGTCTCTCAGGCCGGTGTTCGCCACGTCGCTCTCACGGCGACGGATATTACCCACTTGCGTCGGATCGAAGAAAAGCTGGAAGTCAGTGATGAGACGCTGCGACAGGGCCAGAGGATGAGAGCGCTCGGTCAGTTGACCGGTGGAGTGGCTCACGACTTCAATAATCTGTTGACGGTGATCATCGGAAGCTTGTCTCTGATCGAGTCGAGCGACGATTCGACCCTGACGCACATCGCTCATGCGACCGCGGCCGCCGAGAGGGCCACCTCGTTGACTCGTCGGCTTCTGTCTTTTGGTCGAAATAAAGATCTGCAATTACGGGTTGTCGATCTGAATGGTTTGCTCCACGGATTTGTCGAGGTTTTGCGCCGAACCTTAGGAGACCAGGTGACGGTTCTGCTGGACGGAGATTCCCCTCTTTGGCCCTGTTGTTTGGATGAGGCCCAGTTGGAGAGCGCCGTTTTGAATTTAGCGATCAACTCGCGCGACGCGATGGGTGTCTCTGGTGGTCAGATACGGCTTGAGTGCGGAAATCGGCGCCTGGACGCTTGCGAAGCTGAACGATTGGGCCTGGATTCGGGTGATTATGTTCAGTTGCTGGTGATTGACAATGGTCCCGGTATGAGCGAAGAAGCGAAGCGGCGAGCTTTCGAGCCTTTTTTTACGACCAAGGAGGTTGGCTGTGGCAGTGGTCTTGGACTCAGCATGGTGTACGGCTTCGCGAGGCAAAGTAGGGGTGGGGTGACCTTGGAGGGGCAGCTCGGCGAGGGACTGACCGTGCGCCTGCTGTTTCCTCGATGTGAGGTGGCGAGTCCGCCGGAGAAGGTTGTCCCTGCGCCTGTGAGATTGCCTGGCTTGGCAGGCGATGGAGAGTTGATCTTGGTTGTGGAGGACGAGCCAGCAGTAGCGCAGGTGGCGACTCAGTTGTTGGCTTTGCTCGGTTACCGAACCCTGTGTGCCGAGAGTGCCGTACCGGCCCTCAGGCTCCTCGATGAGAATCCCGAGGTGAGCCTTCTGTTCACCGATGTCTTTCTGCCCGGGGGAACCACCGGAGTGGAGTTGGCCGAGCGCGCACGGGCTTTGAGGCCGGACCTTCGAGTTGTTTTTACCTCCGGCTACGATGCTGGACTTGTTGAGGGCAGTCGTTTGGACCAGGACTCGTTGCTCCTCGTGAAGCCCTATCGGGCAAAGTCCCTCGGCGATGTCATCGCTAGGGCTTTTGAGGCGGACTAGGGAGAGGCTTCAGGCCATGAGGCTCGGCGAAACAAGGCTTGCTGGGCGCGCTTGTCGATACCGAATCGATCGAGGCTCTTCTCCAACTCAGTTCGCTCGCCGGAGCGAGCCGCGATCGAGTTGAGCTTCGTCGCTAGCCGCGTTTGCAGTCGCTCTGGGTCGGCGGGGAGGCCGTTGAGCAGCTTGGGGTCCTGCTGAAGGTAGTGCTTTTGGTGGGCCTCTCCGGCGGGATAGAAGCGCTCGAAGGGCAGAATGGCGGTTTGGATCCTCTCCTTGCCGCTGCTCTCTTGCCACCGGTCTCTGGTTCTTCTAGCGAGTTCTGATTGTTCAGAGTCTAGGCAGAAGATGGCACTGGCGTACTGTCGGAATATCGGTTTGGCTCGGGCGTTGTGGTTTTGCCAAAAGTGCTGGATCAGCGTCTCGAAGTTGGTCACTTTGGGGTCGTACAGGATCTCGACAGTTTCGGCGTGGTCTCCAATTCTGGAGTAGGTGGGGTCGGGAAGGGTTCCTCCACTGAAGCCTACCCGAGTCGAGCGGACGCCGTCTGCGCTGCCCATCAGGGCCTCTGAGCCCCAGAAGCAGCCCATCGCGACGTATACCTTTCGGAGGTTTGGGTTTTGGCTGGGGACCTCCAGGGCGGATTCGTTGACGAAAAACTCGGGAGTGTACTCGTCGTTGATGATGTTGATGCGGCACGGAATCGGCGCTGAGGCAGCCCTGGCGGTGGCGGAATTCTCCTTGGGACCGCGGGCGCAGCCCAAGATGCAAGTAGAGAGTATCGCGATAGAGATGGGCCAAAGTGTGGACACGTTGCGTTTAGCATAGCAGAAGAGCGCAAGAGGAGTCGCTATCGGTGGGATCAGGGCATAAAAAAAACGCGACCGAGTCGGTCGCGTTTCTTTTAGTGGTTCGAACTACCAGCGACGAGCAGGTTTCGGACGTGCCTCGTTGACGACGAGTTTGCGTCCTTCGAGTTCTGCACCGTTGAGTCCGTCGATGGCCGCTTGGCCGCCTTCGTCGTCAGCCATTTCTACAAAGCCGAAGCCTCGGGGTCTTCCGGTTTCACGGTCGGTGATCAGGCGCACGGATGCGACCTCGCCGTATTGCTCGAATGCCTTCGAGAGTTGGTCTTCGTGGAGTTGGTAGGATAAGTTTCCAACGTACAGGTTCATAATGTGATCTCCTTTATCGATTTTTCGTCTTCCAGGTCGGCAAGCCGCCCGGATGAGCGAAGCATGACAACGGTTACTCTACCGAGCACATCTAGCGGTTGCTATGTGGAAGGCCTGTCGAAAAAGGATCTACATTCAGCTGGCGAGAGTGGCGAAACGGTTCTGGTATCGTGATATGCATCCGCAGAGTACACTAATACCGGTAAAAAGGCAACGTTTGTCCTCGTCAAATTCTAGAAAATTGAAGCCTTGAAACGACTTTGTCACAAGCCGACGCAGGCAGGTCTGGTCAGGGGCTGTGGGTCATCGTTGCGTTCTTGACCGTGCACCAGTCGGCTAGTACAATGTTGTCTATAGGAAATCAATGTTCCATATAAACAGGGCTAGCAGCACTCCTCTACACGTTCAGCTCGAAGAGCAGATCCATTTTGGCATCCATTCGGGCCAACTCGCTCCTGGAACACGGCTCCCACCTGTCAGGGCTCTGGCTGGCCAGTTGTCGCTCAACACCAATACGGTCGTGCGGGTTTATCGCGACCTTCAGAGTAGTGGCTATCTCGTAATGGAGCGCGGAGCCGGGACGTCCGTCGCACCGAGACCGCCTGGGCCGCCGCTGGACCGTGCTGACCTCAAGAAGATTCGCTGCAAGACCAAGCGACTGGTAAGGCTCTGCCAAGACGCCGGTATGACTTTGGGCGAGTTGACGCAACTGACCGAAGGCGTCTGGCGAGAATAACCCAAGAGAAAAAAAAAGAGGCGGTCTCCGAGTGGAGCCGCCTCTTCGTCTGCAGGTTTTCGCGGGTGCTACTCGCCGTATTTTTCTTTCCAGGCCATGACCCGGTCGCGAGTTTCGTACATACTCTTGTGAGCCGGCAGTTCGTTGCGCATTTTCAGGAACTCCTCGTGTCCGAGAACTTGGTCACAGGCCATCAAAGCTGCGTCGCCTTCGGAGTATCCGGTTTCGAGCAGCGCATCTCGGCGCTCTTTGATGTCGGGCCTGGTCAACAGGTCAGTGACCAGTTTGCTGGTCTCTTGCTCGTATGTCTCGATGCTTCGGACGATCTTCTTGGTGGCGTAGTCCCGGCCTTTATGAACGGCCCATTCTCTGCCTTCCTTGGGTTCGAAGCGGTTGTCGTAGGCCGACAGGTCGCTGGGCGACAGGTCGTAGGTGCTCTCGTTCCAGAGGGTTTCGAACTGAGCTTTGGACTGTTCGCGCAGTGCGGCTCCAGCTTTGTCTCCCTTTTCGAAGTGAACGTAACCTGAGGTCTCCCAGTTTTCACGCATGCCCTTCTTGGAGAAGTTGGTGGACCCGGCGATCTCACCCTTGTCGGTAAGGAGTTGCTTGGCGTGGATCTTTCGGTCGTGCTCGTTGGTTCTCGTCAGTTTGGACCAACGGACCGGAAT
>CAZVVF010000211.1:0-6833 GCA_964630575.1 uncultured Burkholderiales bacterium
AGAGCGCATCTTCCCATTCCCATCGGGATACATTCTTGTATCCGGGTATTCGGGTCCAGTCTGGCTCAAAAAATTCTCTTTGCAGCGGATACTGATAGGGCTGCTCAAATTTTGAGGCGTCTTTGGCTGGAGTGTAGTCAGTGAAAAATTCTTTGTTCATAGTCTTCGATTTTCCGGAGGAATGCGGGCCTCCTTCCCGTGGTAAATCCAAGATGACAAAAGAGGGCCACCCCTGAGGATGACCCTCTCTTGGGTCAGTCATCTTAAGATATGATGTTCGTTTAGAGTCGGTTAGGCATCTGGTGAATCGGACTTCTCGTCGCTCGATTCCCCTTCAGCGGCCTTCTCTGGTTGTTCAGGTTTGTCGTCTGGAGATTCTTCTTTCGCCGACTCTTGGACTTCTTCCGTCTTTTCAGACTTTGGCTCTTCTTTCTTTTCGGGAGCCTCTATCTTAAAGGTCAGTTCATCCTTTTCCGTGTCGAGATCAACGAATATCGAGGAACCTTGCTCTGGAGCGTTTCGAATGAACTCCTCGGCTAGCGGATCTTCGATCAGCTTTTGAATCGCACGACGCAGAGGTCGAGCGCCGTACTGCGGATCGAAACCATCTTTGGCGATTTTCTCCTTTGCCGAATCCGAGGTCACCATGGTGTAACCTTGAGCTTCGACTTCCTTCATGGTCCGGTTGATCAAGAGGTGGACAATCTTCTTCATCTCTTCCATCTCTAAGGTCTGGAAGACGATGATCTCGTCCAAGCGATTGATGAATTCGGGCTTGAAGACTTTTTTGACTTCTTCGAGGACCTTTTTCTTCATTCGCTCGTACTTGACTTCTTTACCGATTCCCTCGTCTTTATTCTGACGGAAACCGATGTTGGAGCTTTCCGCTGCACCGCTGAGCCCGATGTTCGAGGTCATGATGAGAACAGCGTTTTTGAAGTCTACCGTGCGACCTTGGGAGTCGGTCAATCGGCCGTCTTCGAGGACTTGCAGCAGCATGTTGAAGACGTCCGGGTGAGCCTTTTCTATCTCGTCGAGCAAGATCACCGAGTAGGGCTTGCGCCGTACCGCTTCGGTGAGCTGTCCACCTTCCTCGTACCCTACATAGCCGGGAGGGGCCCCAACCAGTCGGGAAACGTCGAATTTGGACATATACTCCGACATGTCGATCCGAACCATCGAGTCCTCGTCGTCGAACATGAACTCGGCAAGAGTCCGTGCGAGTTCCGTTTTTCCGACACCTGTGGGACCTAAGAAGAGAAAACTACCGATCGGTCGTTTGGGATCTTTCAATCCCGCACGGGCTCTTCGGATGGCTTTGGTCAGAACCTTGATGGGCTCTTCTTGGCCAATAACTCGCTCTTGCATGGTCGCTTCCATGTTCAGAAGCTTGGCCGTCGCTTTTTCGGTCAGTTTTTCGAGTGGAATTTTGGTCCAGGTAGAGATGATGTGAGCGATATCCTCTTCCGTGACCTTCGTCCCGGCGTTGCGCTGTGAGGATTTCTTCTCAACCCATTCTTTTTCAAGAACTTCTTGTCTCTTCTTGATCTCTTCTTCACGCTCGCGAAGCTTGGCGGCCTTCTCGTACTCCTGAGCCTTGATGACGGCTTCCTTCTCGTTGCGAATCTTTCGCAACTCGGTTTCAACGTCTCGCAGTTCGGGAGGGGGAAGGGTCGCTTGCAGTCTGACCCTCGAGGCGGCTTCGTCCATAACGTCGATAGCCTTGTCGGGTAGAAATCTTTCAGAGATGTAGCGATGGGCCAGTCGCACCGAGGCTTCCAGGGCCGCGTCGGTGATTTGCACCTTGTGGTGCGCTTCGTAGCGATCGCGCAGTCCCTTTAGGATTTCGATAGCTTCATCGAGGGAAGGTTCACCCACTTGAATGGGTTGGAATCGGCGCTCTAGAGCCGAGTCTTTCTCGATGTACTTTCGGTATTCATCCAGGGTCGTAGCACCGATGCACTGCAATTCGCCCCGCGCTAGTGCGGGCTTTAGGATATTGGAAGCGTCGATAGCACCCTCGGCAGCACCGGCACCTACGATGGTGTGGAGCTCGTCCACAAAGAGTACGATCTCACCAGCGGCGGATCGGATCTCTTCCATGACTCGCTTGAGGCGCTCTTCGAATTCACCGCGGTATTTTGTTCCCGCCACAAGACCAGCTAAATCGAGTGAAATGACTCGCTTGTCACGGAGCAGGTCGGGGACCTCACCCGAGATGATCTTTTGAGCAAGACCTTCAACGATGGCGGTTTTACCGACCCCAGGCTCACCAATAAGGGCTGGGTTGTTCTTCGTCCTTCGACTCAGAATTTGGATGACTCGCTCGATCTCATTGGCGCGGCCGATCACTGGGTCGAGCGTCTTCTTCTCGGCGAGCTCGGTAAGATCACGCCCATAGGAGTCAAGGGTGGGTGTTTTCGTTCGCTCTTTTTGAGGTGTGACGGATGTTTCCACACCAAGAAGCTTGGTGATCTCTGAGCGAATCTTGGCTGGGTCGACTCCTAGGTTTGAAAGAACGCGCGCTGCGACACCTTCACCCTCCCTTACGAGACCAAGGAGGAGGTGCTCGGTCCCGATGTAGTTATGGGCCAGGGCACGGGCTTCTTCAAAGGCGAGCTCAATAACTCGTTTGGCTCGCGGCGTAAAGACCATCTCTTGTTGGGTAGTTTGACTACCCTTTCCTACAATGGCTTCGACCTCTGATCTCACTTTTTGGAGATTTACATCGAGGTTTTCTAGGACCTTAGCGGCCACGCTCTCACCTTCAGAGATGATGCCGAGTAGAAGATGCTCCGTACCGATGTAGTTGTTCCCCAGACGTTGGGCCTCTTCTTGGGCCAGCACGATGGACCGGCGCGCACGCTCGGTAAATGGTTCCCACATGGGCTGTGTTTATGTCCTTTCTTCGGTTCGTGGTGTCCACGAATCCTTTGGCTTGGCTAACGGTGCAGCCCTTCGTTCTTACACCCCGATTCCCCCTTGCGACAAGCGCAGGAAAAACTCAGCCGGCGAGACTGAGGTGTCGATGGACTTGACTTGGCGCTCCTCGTCGCCCATTATTCGTCGTGCTCGCTAGGCTGGTTGTGGCGCTTGGGGGGTACAAAAATACTCCCAGATTGTCTCGCCAACTTAAAGCATTGGGCAGAGTTTTCGGGTAATATCACTGTGTGAGGCGCGAGCCCCCGATTAGAAAAGTTTAGATAGTGAGTTTCTGGCCAAGTACTGAGTTGTGTTTGGATTTTTTAGAACAGAAGAAGTGGTACCGCTCTCCCTTGAGGAGAGCCTTTTAAGCTTCCACACGGGCCGCAAGTTCAAGCCGGGGAAGACGGTTAAGGTTAAACTCATCCTTCTCGTTCTAGGGGAAGTGGAGACCCCGACCGTGAGCGTCACCATCAGCGAAGTGGATGCTCAGGCTGAAGGCGGGTACAAGTGCCTGGGGCTCCTTCGGGAAAAGCCTGAGCGAGTGGCGTCCCTGACGCTCACCATGGCGCGCGCGGGGATCGAAGGGGCGGACCGCCGAGGCAGCAAGCGCCTCAATTTTGGTGCTCGGATTCTCTCTAGGAAGCTCCCCAATTTTCGGGCTGTGACGGCCAACATCAATCTGACCGGTGCCGAGATCCTTTGTGAGGGAGCCGTGGAAACCGGCTTGTCCATGAGCCTTCAGTTTGACCTCGAAACGGTGGGGATGCGCGAGTTGACCTTGCAAGCGGTGACGGTTTGGGCTGGTGGGAGTTCGGTCGACAAGAAGAGTGCGGTGTTTCGGGTTGGCGTAAAGTTTACGGAGACCCACCAGAGGACGATGACGGCTTGGCAGCAACTCTATCAACACCTCGCTTCGGTCGAGGGGTCCTCGGTTATGCATCGGTCGATGGGGGGCGCGGTGGAGGCTGATGACCCCCTGGGAGTCCGCAAGGATGCTAAGGGAGCGTTCGCTTCGCCGACGGCTGGTCACCAGGGGAATGTGCCTGGACCGCCACCATCGGCTCCCGGGCCTTTGGATTTGCCGAAGACCTCCAGCAGCTTTGGTTCAGCCACGAATCCGGTCGGTCACGGCTATCTGCAGGCACCGCCACCCCCGGCTCGGGGACGGATCGGTCTACCACCGACTCGGGAGCCTGGTTCCACAACCGGGTTGCCTTTGACTCCGGCATCCCCTGCGCCACCTTCGTCGGCTCCTCTCGGGTTCGAGGCGCCGAGGAATCCCTCGGTACCCGGATTTCAGCCTCCACCACCGCCGGCAGGTTCCGATGTTTCTGGGTTTCATCCCCCACGGGCAACCAGTGGTCCGTCCTTTCCGGGATTTCAGGCCCCGACGCTCCCAGGGCAGCAGCCGGGTTCAGGCTTCCGGCCGCCCTCTCCACCAGCCCCGTCGCTGTCGGGATTTCAGCCTCCACCGCCTCCGGCAGGCTCGGCTCCTGTCGGATTTCAACCGCCGCCGCCTCCGGCAGGCTCGGCTCCTGTCGGATTTCAACCGCCGCCACCTCCGGCCGGCTCGGCTCCTGTCGGATTTCAGCCGCCGCCGCCTCCGGCCGGCTCGGCTCCTGTCGGATTTCAACCGCCGCCGCCTCCGGCAGGCTCGGCTCCTGTAGGTTTTCAGCCGCCGCCGCCTCCGGCAGGCTCGGCTCCTGTAGGTTTTCAGCCGCCGCCACCACCACCGCCGTCAACCGGTTTTAGGCCTCCACCGCCACCGGCAGGCTATAAGCCCGATCCACCCCCTCGCTAGCTCTGGGTCAATGTAGGGCAAACAGAAGACCGAGTTCGCGCAGGGTTTGAAGAAAATCGCGCTCACTGCGGCCGTCTTCGAGCCACCGATTCTTGAGTTCCAAGACAGTCTCTTCGCCTCGCAACCTCGAAAGGAGTTCGGCCTGCTGTCCATTGAGTTCTTCTCCCGGGATCCAATTGTCCGGCTGAGGTTCGAGGATGCCTTTGCTCTGGTCGCGATCTCTCCACAGGGTTTTGTAGTAGGGGTTCATCGCAGGTTTCCAGTCTGAACTCGGGTGCCAGTGCGGCGCGCTGTATTCGAGTTGAGCCTGTAGCCAGGCTCGGAGATTTTCCTGCCGAGAGATGTTGGGCCAGACAGTCTTGCGCTGAACGAGGTGATTGGGCCGGTCGTCGCCGGTTCGAATCAGAAAGACGTTGCCCAGAAGAATGGCCTCGATTCCCTGGCTCGCGTAGCTCTCCAAGTAGGAGCAGAATTCGGCCCCGTAGTCGTCCACCGGCGAGATCTGCTCTTGAATGTATTGACCTATGGGCATCTCCTTGAGGTCCAAAACGGCAATCACCCAACCCGTTTTCTGGTCCAGCCAACGTTGGATTCGGTCGAGATACGACTCACTCTTGAGCTTAGGGTAGTTCAGTATCATGGAGAACATCCCGTTTGGGTTCAAGCGTTCGGGAAGTCCTCTCACGAGTCGCTCGGAGACTTCTTCCCCCGATTCACCGGGACTGCGATGGATCAAGACGGTGCGGTCCGGGGTGGGCACAAAGGGAGGATTGACGGTGATGAGATCATAGGTCGCACTGGGCAGTGCCTCATAGAGATCGCCCTCATAAGTCTCTACTGCAACGGAGTTTAAGGCGGCGTTGATCTGCGTGTAGCGAAGGGCTTTTGGGTTGATGTCCACCGCTGTGCTCTGCAACCCGTCTGCGGCCGAGTGGATGGCGTGAACTCCCGAGCCGGTACAGAGGTCTAAGGCGCTGGAATACCCACTCCGGCAGGTCAGTCGAGCGAGAGAGTAGCTATCCGTTCCTAGTTCGTAGACATGCCCTAGGTCTTGAGTTCCACAACTCACCCAGTGGTCTGTGAAGAAGAACTTGCCCAGGCACGGAAAAAGGGAGACCGTTCCGTAGTAGAGCCCGGACTTTCGCTGGAGGGCGCCGCACAGCGAGAGTGTCGAAATTCCCTCTGCAGTCAGGGCCTTGTTGAGATCGGCTCTCTTGACGCCTTGGCGCAAAAGAAAGACGAGAATGAGAGTCGAGAGCGTCGACTTCTCTTGCTGGCAAAGCCAAATGTAGTGTGGAAGCTGTTTGGCGTTGAGCAGTGAGATGTCCCACAGCCCGAGGCGCTCTGCGATGGCTGATTCACAGAAGCCTGCGGCGAAGAAATGGTCCCTGAGTTTGGCGAGATCGTGAGGGGGGACTCTGAGTTTGAGTTCTATGTGTGGCATGGCACGGGCTATTCACCAGCCTTTTCCACCGAACCTGGTGGAGGGATATCCCGTTCGAGGTTCCCCGCTTGGATGGGGGGCCGGCTTTTACTTCAGCTTTAGGACCGGATGTCGGCCTGATTCCCAAGTGGACCCAGGGGGGAAAATGTCTAGAATTTTGGCACTCTTCTCGGAGTTTCCGGTCTGCTTGACGAGAAAGTCGGAAATGAACCGCGAGACCGCCTTGCGAGCGGACTTTTCCGTGAAGGCGGGGACTCTGATCACGGCCTGGTCGTAGTACTCCAACCCTCGCAACTCCACCCGCATTCGGAAGTCGCCCATTCCAAAGAGCTTGCCCATCGCTTTGACGGGAGCGGCGAGCTTTTGGTTGAGGTCGATCTTCACGATGGGGTCCCGTCCAACGCGCTTCGCTTGCTGGAGCGCCAAGGCTTGCATGTCTCTCAACTCTTGGCTGTAGTTCATCTCGGGTAGTTTGGGAAAGTGTGATAAGAACTCGTGGGCTGTCTCAGCGTCTTCAGCAGAGGCCACCCCCTCCAACATCAGCTCAGCGGCACATCGCTGCAGAGTCGGACAACTCTTGAAGCTGGGAACCTCTTGGACTCGTGCCAGGGCTCGTCTGATGACCGATGGGCAGGGTTTCTTGCTGGCTGTGCACACGAGTCC
>CAZVVF010000212.1:0-6823 GCA_964630575.1 uncultured Burkholderiales bacterium
CACAGCGGTTTTGACCCATAAGAAGTAAAAATCATCCGCTAGAAGAACCCCTGCAGCATGCCTGGAGAAACGCGGCTTCTCAAAGCGCTGCTTGCCACTACTCGACTGATCGCTGCAAATCACCCTTTGCAAGAGGTCGTGCATCGCCTCGCCGATGAACTGAAGGGCTTGCTCAACGCGAACCGGTGCTCTGTTCTCATCCTCGATGAGAGCAACCACGAACTGGCCTTTCACGAGTCCTCAGCCCTCAACGATTGGGAACAAAAGAACATTCGCTTCCAGATAGGTGAAGGCGTGGCCGGATGGGTCGCCCAGCACCGCGAGGCTGTCTTGATCGAGAACGTCGAGTCCGACCCACGATTCAAACGTTACGAGGGGTCACTCCACACCATGGTCTCGATGATCTGCGTCCCTCTGGAGATGCATCGTCGTCTGATCGGAGTCATGACGCTGACCACCAGTGAGCCCGACCACATTTTTACTCCCGACGAACTCGAGCTTGTGGTCCTGATCGCAGCTCACGTTTCACTGGCCCTAGAGAGCTATCGCCTCTACGAGCTCTCCGTCCTCGACGGTCTGACCAACATCTACAATCGCCGCTACTTAGACCAGAGACTCGGCCAAGAACTCGCCGACGCCCGACGTCACGGCAATCCCTTGACCGTGGCCCTTCTCGATCTAGACTCCTTCAAGAAGCTCAACGATACCTTTGGGCATCAAGCTGGCGACTACGTGCTTTGCGAAGTGACAGACATCATATCCAGGGAGTTGAGGGAACACGACATTCTCGCCCGCTACGGGGGAGAAGAGTTCGCCTTGGTCCTCTCCTTCACCTCAGCCGATGACGGCTTTCTCTTGGGTGACCGCCTGAGACTCCTCATCGCCAACAACGATTTCGTCTTTAAGGGTCAGACCTTACCGGTGACCATAAGCCTAGGGGTCGCCACCTATCCACAGGACGGCGACGACCGCATGGCCTTGCTGCTAGCTGCCGACAAAGCCCTCTATCGAGCGAAAGAGGCCGGTCGCAATCGCGTGATGATGGCCAGCAGCTAGCCTCTACGACTGGTACCATCGGCTCGGGGGTCCCAGCAACAAAATGGGCCCCCTCTCAATCCCTCTTTAGCCTTCCATCTGCCGTATGGTTCTTTATCCAGACATAAAAGGGGATGACCTTCACACTCTGGGCCTGCTTGAGGACGCTCTTGACCTCAACCTTGGACCCGATCCTCAATCCGGCTTGGCTGGGAGTAAAACTCGTCTCCTCTGAGTAGTTGTAGAAGCGAACATCTCCGAACTCTGTTGTGATTGTCAGATTGCCGTTCTTAAAGTGGGTAACCTCGCCACGGAGATTCTTCTCCCACTCGCTCCCTCCGGGGCTCGCCCAGGCCGGATAGCCTGCTCTTGCGAGACCCTCTTGGGTGGGCCAAATCCCATCTCTAACAGTGGTCGAAGGGCTGTCTGGACGAATGTGCCGAATCGCTTTGGGTCGGTGAGTCAAGGTTCTCACCACACCCTGCAGATAGCCGTTGGCAAAGTTCTTGGAACCCGAACCGAAATGGTGCTCGAGCCTCCAGAGGGCATAGACTTTGGAAGACAGGAGTTCATCGTCCAAAAAGGGTGTGAGAGCCTCCACGCTGTCCGGCGCTTCCATAACCTCTGCTATGGCGGAGAGTTCCGGGGGAGGCTCGATGGCGACCTTGGCCTTGTACAACAACCCTCGTACCAATCGGTCTATGCGAATTTTGTCGTAGTAGAGCAGAAAGTGATGCCAGCGCGGTATCTGACGATTGTCGAAAACGGCCACTTGATTGCCGAGAAGACCGTCGTATTGCTGCTCCGTCATCAAAGGGAAGGATGCTCCTAGAGCTTTGCCCGCTACCAGTTTTCGAAGGTTGAGGACTTCATCGTGGTCCTCTTTGCGAAAGGCCGGGTCTTCAGTCATCCAGAGCAACTCAATGCCGTCGGAATGGAAGGGGAGGCGGCTCTCGGACCCGATGTTGTAGTTGAGATCGGCCCCCAGAAGGGCTGCGGCGTGAATTCGGAGTTGAACCTCAGGCTTATAGATGCTGAGCTCAGCAACGTCTTCGCGCTTGGTGAAGTTCACCTTCGGGCGGATGGCGGCCATAGTGACCTCACACCCCATGCTGTGACCGAACATGCTGATGTCAGCCTTGGGGAACCTCTCTTGCAGGGCCAACAGGAAGGTCCGCACACCGTTGCGACCCGTTTTGCGAGCCAACAGTGTCCTCCGCTTGTACTCCCCGGGCAGAGCGAATATGAAGCCACCGGCCGTAGAATCCCATTGAATCCCGACCACGGCGACCTTTTGACCCAGCTTCTTGAACGAATCGTCCAGACGCCCGGTGAGCACCGTATACTCTTCGGTGCTCTCTTTTCTGGTGGTGTCAAACCCGTGAACCCAAACCACGATGTGTTCGGGGTCGGCGTGCATCCTGGCAAAGTCTGCAACTAAGCTCTCGGCCTCTTCCTCGGCCAGTGTTCCCGAACCGTCGATCCAGACCGGCAAAAAGGGCAACTCCTCGGCCCCGAGGGGTTGGACCAGACAGCCCAAAGCCAGTAGAAGAACGACACTCCAAACCTTGGCTTGTTCGGCGAGCGTACGATAGACGGATCGTGATATTCGGGAAGTGTTCAACGCATTCATGAGTCCACCATTGAATTGCGCGGAGATTTGCCCTGCTTGACTATCGACTCTGATCGTCGCTCCGGTCGCCCGGCGGCTTCATGAGGGAGCCACTTTGTGGTAGAATCGTGCCGTGAATCTGAAGAACGTCAGTCTACAGCGCCCCTCGCGCCGTCCGAACCTAGGCATAGCCAAACCCCAGGGTAAAGACGCTTCTTCGGTCGTACAGCCTTCTGAGCGAAAGCTCGAAGCCGACAGTGTTCGCATTTCGAGCCGACATCTGTCTCAGGCTGGGGAGAAACTCGACCCCGATAGCATCAAAGAGGCGCTTCGCGAGTCCCAGCAGCAAGGATTGCGCACCGCCCTGATCATTGGCGGAGGTCCTGCTGGACTCGCCGCAGCTATCACGCTGACCAAGAAATTTGGAGTCAAGACGACGGTCGTCGAAGCGCGAGCTAACGACAAGGGCGAGCCGATGCACGCCAGACCCCACCAGATCTCCCTGCGCAAAGACAGTCTCGAAAGCCTCAAGGAGCTTGGTGCCTACGACGATGTCATGGCACGGTCGGGCTTCATCGACAAAGAGATCACAGTCCAAGCCCGTCCCGACGGTGAAGAGATTTCGGTCAAACGACCAACCGGCCAAACATCGGGTCGCGGTAAAACCTTTCTCCATCCCGGCATGCTGGACTCAGACTCCGTCTCCCAGATGCGGATAAGCGACGGAGAAAAGGCGCTCTACGCCGAGGCCAAGCGGCTGGGTATCGAGGTGCGGGCAGGCGAGGTCGCCGAACTCACTCACGACCCCAGCACCAACAACTACTCGGCAACCTCCCGAAAGGCTGACTTCTCGGACAAGGGCGTAACCCTGTCGGGTCCTAAGAACGATCTGGGCACGCCGGACCTGGTGGTCGTAGCCGACGGTGCGGGCAGCCCTACTCGCGAAGCCCTAGGCATTGAATTCAAAGGGGAGTCCGAGTCTAAACACTATTTGGGCGGACTCATCACCAAGGGTATCGGAGCTGAGACTCGCAAGGTCGCGACTCAAGAACCGGGCTTCGAGCGACACGTCATGGCCACCGGTCACAGTGTCTACGGTGACACCTGGGTCTCGGTGGAGGTCTCCCCCCAAGAAGCGGCCCTACCACCGGAGGAACGGATCAAGCTCTTAGCCAGCAAGGCCAACTATGCCATGCCAGAAGAAAATGTCAGCGAGAAGGACATCGGCTGGGGAGCCGGCCACGTCACGAGCGTGCAAAACCGACGCGCCGAACGAACCACCGCTGGAAACAACGTGGTCCTCATTGGTGATGCGGCCGGAACCGGTTCCGTTTGGGTCGGCGGTGACCTGAATCTTGCCCTCACGACGCACCTCAAAGCCGTCGAACATCTCGCAAAGAATCTTAAGACCCCTGGACGACACCGCGAGCGCTCGATGCAGATCTTTGACCGCACCGTTCAGTGGGGAACGACCCGCTGGCATCGCGCCGGTGCTAGTCAACTCAAATCGAACTGAAGCAACTCCCGCAACTCGAGATGACCCTCGATGATCTCAAGGAGAATCTCACCCTGCTGATCGCACCCCTCTAAACCAGCACGCCTACCGTTCTGTACCGCAGACCAAAGCGTTGCCAAGGCTGTTGCGCTCTGCCTTCGCGCGGTATATTCGGCCAGCAATTCCAGGCTCATTCCAGGATTGGGAAGGCAGCTCTGAGCGAGAGAACCTTCAGCGCAAAGCCAGAAAGCCAGAGCACAGTCCCTAGCCAAAGCGTCGTCCAACTCGAACCCGCTCGGCCAGGGCGACCACGAGTGTTCCACAGAGGTCGGAAGCAGTCGCGCCAACTCCTCGGCCATCAGAGGAACACAGCCTCCCGCCAACTCACTGCGAACCGAACGCCGCAACAGATAGTTGCCATCTCGGTCGTAGACCTCGGCATCCAAGATCGTCGTCTCCCTCATCTGAGAGAAATAGAGTCGAACCAGATGTTCACTGCTAGAAGAGCAGCGCGAGGCCAGGTCTGGACCGGTCAGCTGTTTGGCACAACTCAGGAGGCCGCCCTCAAAAACGACATCGAACAAACACTCCGACACGCAACCGAATTCTAGAGTCAGCGATTCTGCCAAGAGCAAGGAATACCCGCGCTCCAAGGCTGGCCCGTGTTCGGGCATCGGTCCCATAAAACTAAGAGGGCTCAGCGACAACCTTACCGGGTGTCTGCGACCTATCGAGCCTGCCGATATCCCGCCCGGCACTTGAACAAAGTCCGCCGGTGAGGCCGAGGAGAGAAGCGTCGAGGTCAGCGGTGAGAGCTTCTCATCGAACTCTTCTTGAAAGGCGCTGTGACAAGACCCCCGCACTTCACGCCAGACGGCCCTGGCCCGTGGCTCCTCCAGACGACTGAAGAGATCGCGAAGCACCTGTGGGTCGGGTGGAAACGGGTGGGGGCAGCGCTTGGCGACTCGGGGGAGACTCTCACAGGCAGCCTTCCAGTCCTGAGCGGCACAACACAAAACAAAGTGAACCCAGTGCGGGAGCCAAGCTCCCTCCTGATTGCCCAACCCCAGCAAGGACGCTCTGGCGGCTTTCTGGCCGCTTTGACTCTCCATCAAGGCGGCGAAGAGATGAAGGGCTTGCTCTTGGTTGGGATCCAGCGACAAGGAAAACTGCAGAACCGAGAGAGCCTCCTTGTTCCGCCCAACTCGACACAGCAAACGACCCTTGAGACTTCGTTCAAAAACCGAGAGCCCAGCCGGATTCTCCTCCAGCACCGCCAGAGCCCCCGCGAGGTCTCCTTCGGCTTCGAGCAGCACCGATTCCAGGCTCCGCAGCCTCGCGCTTTTGGGCCCTAGCGCCTTCAGGCGAGAGAAGGCAGAGCGGGCCAGAGCGGGGCTACCCGACTGCAAGTGTGCCAGGACTTGCCGGTGAAGTTCTTCTGCGCTCACAGAGAGAGATTCCCCCACTGTTGTGAAGCCCCCTTGTGATGCCATCTCCCTGCAGAGCGAGAGTCTCGACGGCCACATCCCTTCCTCTCTGGAGCCATGTCGCATTCCTAGTAAAAACGCGCTATACTTCAAGGAGTGTCTTTTCCTCTCGTGCACAGAGCTTTGAATCCAGGAAAGTCCACTCGGGGTGGGGCGGTGCTTTTGGTCATCCTGCTAATTCCCATCCTCGTCTTCCTCGCCCGCTCTGTGGCTTGGCTTTCCCGCACCAGCCACTTTCGCACAGTGAGCCACAAACAGAACATCTCCAGCACCTACCTCATGGAAGCGGGCGTCGCTCACGCGGCCACTATGCTCGTCGAGGACCCGGAGTGGGAAGAAGGCTTCGAGAAGCAAGGGATGAGCCACGTTGGAGGGACCTACTCTCTGCACTTTCAAAGACCCGGCACCGCCTATCGTACTGGCAGTTCCATCAACAACATCAGCGGCAGCGAATATGTCGACGGGCCGAGAGGCTCTAAGACCGTGGCCCCTGGAACGGTGGAGCTAGTGGTCCATGCGGAGGACTCGGGCATGCAAAAGAGCGGCACCTTCGTTCTGCAAGCGATCTTCAAAGATCTCTCCGATCTGGCCCTGGGCGCCGGACGCCGGGTCATGATGAAGGGGGACTTTGACGTTCGAGGGGTTGAGAATCTGACGAGTTGGGCACCGGTCCAGGCCGGAGTCCACTCCAACTTCTTCCAAAACCTGGAAGCTGCTGTGACCTGGACCCCTAAAGACACAGGAGATCAGGCCCTCTTTTCGGGGAAAGTCTCCACCTCGTCGAGAGGCGACCAGGCCCTCGCCTTTGCCGGCACCGAGGGTACGGACTACTCCGCCTCAGACTTTGTGACCGATGCCTCTCGATTGGCCCTACCGAGCCCTGAGATCGTTCAGACGGTGGACTCAAATTCGAGCGCCACTCCCCCTCCAGTGAACAACTACGGTACAACCACTCTCGACTCCCAGGAATATTACAAGGGCACGGACCTCGACCTTCAGGGAGACCTCGTGCTCAATGGCGGGACTCTCTATGTCAAGGGCGACCTAAACGTCAACGGCTCGATCAAAGGAGAAGGCTCGATCTACGTCACCGGAAAGACCACCTTCAAGGGTGACGCTGTCATCGAGGCCACCGCCACCGGTGTCGCCCTCTACAGCGAGGGCTCGATCAGTCTCACAGGATTTAGCGGAAAA
>CAZVVF010000213.1:0-485 GCA_964630575.1 uncultured Burkholderiales bacterium
TGGAGGTCTACTCGGACCTCATAGCCGTTCCGGGCCTTGAGATCTATCGCGACTCGGGCGACAAGGTCAAAGAGTTTGTCGTCAAGCCAAGGCTGAGTGGCTCATGAAAGAGTTTCTGTTTCTCGCTATAGACAAAATGGGGCGTCGAATTTCGGGAGAGGTCGAGGCCCAAGACGAGAAAAAGGCCGTGGCCAAGCTTCACGCCCAAAAGCTCACGATACTCGAGGTCACACCAGTCAAAGAGAAGCACTGGATCTACCTCTTGGTACAACCCGTCAAGGGACAAGTCTTGGCACTTTTTATCCGCCAACTGGGAGTTATGCTGACCGCTGGAATTCCCCTCGCAGGGGCCTTGCGCTCTCTCTTGCCAGACTCTGGTCCAGCCCACTATCGCAAAGCCCTGGAGCGCCTCAGTCACGACGTCGAAACGGGTTACTCACTCTCTCAAGGGATGCGCAAAGCACCGGAAATTTTCAATGAGTTCA
>CAZVVF010000213.1:495-6813 GCA_964630575.1 uncultured Burkholderiales bacterium
AGGAACCCTGGATGGCGCGCTCTCCCAGTGCGCTGACTACTATGAAAGGGAGTACACCTACAGTAGAAAGTTGAAGTCAGCCCTGGTCTACCCCACCGTCTTGTTTTCGGCCGCTGCCTTGCTGGTCTTTTTCATTTTTACCTATATGATCCCCAAATTTGTGGGCTTGTTCGTAGACCTTCAGGTGGAGCTACCCGCCACCACACAGCTGTTGGTGGATAGCGCCTACTACGTGGAGACCTATGGGATGGTCTGCCTGTTCACGTTCGGTGGCCCGATCTTGGCCTTCCTCTATATCATGCAAAAGTGGCTCAAGACCGGGTCGGGCAAACTCAAGTTTGAGAAGTTTATGCTGCTCCTGCCGTGGTACGGCAAGCAGGTTCGCTTTAGGATGATGAGTCAGTATTTCAGAGCCTTGGGAACTCTTCTCGGCTCCGGAGTTCCCATCGCGACCTCCCTGAGTCTGCTGGAGCGCAGCCTGGACCGAGAGATCCTGAGAAGAACCGTCAGTCATCAGATTCGGGATGTTAAGCAAGGAAAGCACTTCGCGCGTGCGATGAACGTCTATCACGTGTTTCCAAGAATGGCTCTGGAGATGATGGAGGTTGGAGAAGAGACAGGAAAAGTCGAAGATATGCTGCGACGCATGACGAGCTATTACGACGACGAAATGGTGCGCGGCTTAGCTACCATCGGAAAGCTCGTCGAGCCTGTGGTGTTGTGTGGATTGGGCAGCATTGTGGCATTCTTGCTTTTGGCCGCCTTCCAACCAATCTATCAGCTCGCGGGTTCATTCTAGAACTCTAGACTGTACCAGAGGCCTTTCACCCCTCTCCCCAATCCACGGATTGAAGGGAGAAGAGAGGAAGGATTTGGTGAGGAGGGAACGATTTTTTATGCCAACCTTTTCCTACACTGCCAAGACTGAAAACGGCAGACGTGTTCAGGGCAAAACTCAAGCCGATGACCTGGCAACCGCCGAGCGCGAGCTTCAGAGCCGTCACATGGTCGTGTATCGGGTCGAGGAAGAGTCCACAGAGTCACGAGACGTCAAGATCCTGTCGGCTCTGGCCCCGGTTCAACTCGAGGAACTGGTGGGCTTCAGTCAGGCTATCGCGTCTATGGCCGACGGTGGTATATCGATAAAGCGCACTATCGATATCTTACTCGAGGACACCGAGAATGCGACGATGCTCCGCATTCTCACGGAAATTTCCGAGGACCTCTCCAGCGGGAAGGCCACCTTGGCGCAGGCTCTGTCGAGACACTCCGCTGTTTTTCCGAGCTACTACGTGGCCATGACCCAAGCCGGGGAAAGTTCAGGAAATCTGCCTGAAATGATGCGCCGACTGGCCGATATTCTCACTGCCGTCGAGTCGCTTGAGGCTAGAGCCAAGTCGGCCCTGTCCTACCCCCTACTCTTGTTCCTTTTTACTCTGGTGAGCTTCCTGTGCTTTATCGCCTACGGTAGCATCTATCTGGAGGGAATTTACACGAGCCTAGGTGTCGAAGCTCCCATCCTCACGCGTTTCCTACTCGGTATCGGAGTGACTTTGGGGAACAACAAGATCATGGTCGTTGCCCTCGTCGCGTTTTTCACGTTTCTGGCCTGGAGCTTCGCCAGCAACGGGACCGGCCGCATCGTTTTTGACAAAATGAGGCTCTCGCTGCCGATCCTGGGGAATGTCTACAGAGTTTTGTACACCGCTCGCTTCATGAGAACGATGTCGATTCTCTACCGCTCAGGACTGGGCCTGGCACCTTCGGTACGCTTGGCTGCCGCTACCATTGGAAACGACGTCGTCACTGAAGACCTGTTCGACCTGTCGCTCAAACTCGACCAAGGAGACGGACTCTCAGCGACTCTGCGCTCGAGCCACTACGTCAGCAAGTTGGCCGTAGGGATGATCGCCGCTGGCGAGGAGTGCGGAAAGCTTGAGACCATGCTGACAAAGGTCGCCGATGTCTATGAGGTCAAGGCCGAAACCCTGCTGCAAAACGTTCGCTCGAGAATCGAGCCGGCCGTTATGCTCCTTCTGGGACTGTCTATCGCTTGTCTCTTTTATATCTTGGGATGGCCGCTCTTGTCTCTTCTGGCCACGGCCTGAGAGCGACACACCCCGCGACCGCTTCCTAGCTAGCCTTTGACGGCGGGTAGGTTCCTGGTCAACCAACCCCTCATGCCCTCACTCATATTGGTGACATCGGAATAGCCGTTGGCGAGCAAGAAGCGAGCTGCTTTCTCTGAGCGGACTCCACCGGCGCAGATGCACAGAATGGGCTTGTCGGTTGGAATTTCTTCCTGCCGCTGAGGCAGTTCACCGAGCGGTACGAGCTGGACGCCGTCGATGTGAGCCCGGTCGTATTCGTGTTGCTCTCTGACGTCGAGCAACACGAGATCCTTTGACCCATCTATCAACTCTTTGGCCTGACCCGGGTCGATCTCTTTATAGTTCATTTACATCTCCTTGGGATTGGTCTCGGGCATCAATGCTTGCCCTTTTTGGGCCAGAAGACCCATGGTAAATAGCACGAATTGCAAAGCGATGAGAAACAAGACAGTGGGGAGACTGAGAGAGACCTCGGCCACATTCCAGAACTCGATGTTCTGCGGGATCATAGCGATATTCTGCTGGGCTACAACCGATCCCAGAATGAGAATACCACCCAGTTGGGGTTGATGCAGAAGGCGTGCCGACCACCAGCCCAAGAACGGATAGATCAAAAGGGAGCCGAAAAACGCCAATCCACCCCATGGAACGGTCTCGAGTAGGTAGGCCACTGTAGGGCCGTTCTGTTGGAGAAACTCAGCACCGGTCAGAGCCTGATCAGCGGTGGATTCAGCGAAGGTTGCCAATTCCTGAAGCTTGAGCCTAATGTCCTCGTCGACGCTGGCTTTTTGGGCCAGGTATCCGTATGGGACGAGAGTCACAAAGACGCATGTCATCAAGGTTTGGCTAAAAGCCAGCCCCAAAAGAACCCAAGCATCTCGCAGTATACGATTCATGAAACTGCCCTTAGCCCGCCAGGAAGTCGTCTCCTAGCTGCTCTGCTGGGGTGGCGTGCCTCTCCGGCGTCGTTTCTTGGGAGCCCACTGCTGCTTCCATTCGCTAAAGACCTCGGCGTGCTCCAGAAGCCAGCGCCTGAACTCAACGGTCAGTTCCGGGAGAATGGTTTTCAGCAGGGATGGTCCAGTAAGCCTGGAGCGGGTGGTTCCCTTCTCCCATTGAAGATTGGGGCCAGCGACTCGAACGCAAGCGGCAACGCCGGGAACGATCTTGACGAACTGATTGCCCCTGTTCTCCTTCTGGAACGGAACCGTGGAACCAAAGGTTCCGAAATATGTCATTCGAGAGGACGCTATGTTGTCGAGCGATTGGCGCCTATCGGGGAGTTCAAATTTGAACAGGCGAAGGAACAGGTCGCAGAGCGCCTCGCGAAGGCATTCGTCGTGAACCCCACCGTGATAGGTTTCGGCGAAGCCAGCAAAAGCTTTGATCTTCTCCATTTCAGAAATGACCAGATAGAGGGACACCTCAAAGGTTGTGTCTCCGTCTTGGGTTTTGAAACAGAAGGCGTCGGGGTGGAGTCGGTCGTCGACGGGTACGATAAAATCGACGAGGTCCTTCATCCCCTCTTTGCAGTTGTAGGTCAACGGAGCGAAGCCTTTGTAGCGAATATCCATGGCGAGCCCTGGAAACAGACAAGCGAGCTCCTGGACCCGGATCCTAAACGGATAGGCCCGAACCTCCTCGGCCAGAAGCACCGAGTCGAGCACGGCTTCGAGCGCGATCTCAGAGTTCTCGCCTTGGGAGTGAGCGACCGAATCGACGGCCAAGCCATCTTTGTAGTTTTGAACTTTGCTCGAACCGTTGGCGGTGAGCTTGAGCTTGGCTCGGCTGCTCAAGGCGATCGTCATGGCCAAAAAAGTGAGCAGATAGGGGTTTCCCCGCATGTCTTGGGTGCGCTCAAACTTCTTGCTGTTGATAGCCTGGAGGCACTGACGGAAGATATCGTTCGCCAAAGAGCCGCTGGATGCTCCCCGCAGTTCCGGCAACTCCGGGAAGAGGGCGTCCTGGTTTTCGAAAGTACGCTTCAGGATGAGCGTTCCATCAGTCTTAACGTCAATCGAGAGCGAGCCTGGGTGTTCTCGGTCGAAACCCCAGCAAACCGCTTGCAAAAGATGATCAACTAGGTAATAAACTCCTAAGCGTCCCTTTTCGGTGATAAAGAGTTCGGGTCGATGTCTCACCGGCCCTGGAAATACCGCGTCTGGAGAGTGTACGTCTAACTTATCGGTCATATGCCTTCTAGTTCTAGGTACGGTTTTAGCCGCGCCAATGTTTTTCTTTTGATACCCCGAATTGCCGTCAGATCCTCTAAGCGCTCAAAAGTGCATTGGGGTCTTTCTTGTCTGGCCTTGATGATGCGCAAAGCCAAGGTGGGGCCAATCCCCGGAACTTGCTGGAGTTCTTCTACTGTGGCCAGGTTCAAATTGAGACGAGACGGAATCGTAGAACGTTTGCGCTTATTATCGGGGGTGCTGCTTGGGATATTCTCGGCAGTAGCCCCTCTTCCCCCAGGATTTTTTCGATCGGGTCCCGTTTTTTTTGAGGGAAGTCCCCCTATCCTTGGCTCGCTCTCGAATATTTGGGCCGTTTCCGAGGGCCGGGCAGCGATGTACAGAGTCTCTCCATCGTTTAGGTATCGCGCAGGGCTGGCTTGTCGAAGGTCCGCCTTTGCGGTCACCCCGCCACAGGCCGTCAAAGCGTGAAGGCACCTGGCACCTTCGGGGAGTGTAACCGGTCCTGGGTTGACCACCTCGCCGAGGACATAGACGGTGATCGGGGGCCTCTGGCTCTGAAGTCGCTGCTGAAAGTGCGCCTCACGAAGAAGCAGAGCCCCGCTCAGCAAAATAATGAGCGAGGTGATGATCCGAGTTGAGAGGTGTGCCATTGAGGAGCCTTTGGCTTGGCCAGGGAACGCTCCCGCGGACAAATCGTTAACTTATTGTGTCCCTGGGAGCTCCTGAAGAGAGGAGTCTAGCGTCTCTGGTTTTCCACAATAAACTGGGAGATGAGGTCGGAGGAAATGGTTGAGAGATCGGGCGGAAAGGTAACAGCGACCGTGTTCTTTCCTTCGTCAGGGTAGCAACGGATCACAAACCCTCTCACTTGAAGGGGAAAGTTCCAAGAGAGGATTCGGATGTCGACCTCCTCCCCTTTGTCGAACTCTGTCATGCCCTCGAGCGCCAGTCCGCTCATGGAGATATCCTTCGTATGGGAGGAGATAGGAGGGCCCAGCTCCGTTCCCTTAACGCGGCGGATTTCCGCAGGAAGCCGAAAGGAGATCCTAAGATGCTTTCGCGCACCCATGTTGCGAATCTGGCTCTCCTCTTGCAAGGTCTTGGTGGGTGGAGCGACCAGGATCTCTTCCTTGATCCCTTGCTCGATTCTGATGACGGGACAGTCGTAGGTGGTGGTCTTTATCTCTTCCATCAGGACCAGACTCAGCAATTTTCCCCGTTCGGCGGGGATGGGGTCCACGTCGCTCTGGGTCCGCATAACCCATATGCCCTCCAGGTCGAGCCTGGTGATCTCAACGTCCCAAGCACGCGGTTTCCCCTTGAGGTTCTCCGGGACCGCTTTCAGGGCCATGCCCACATCGAGACGGTTGGGAATGTCGAGATTGCGCTCCTTGGACTGAATCATAGACTCATCCCGTGAACGGCTGGGCTCAACGGGAGGTTCCTCGACAACGTCAGGCTCGCGACCTTTCTTCCTGGCACCCGGGTCTCGACCTTTGTTAAAAATTTTGTTAAGGAGCCTATTCAGCAAACGGTGCTGCCCTCTACTCGACAGCTTCTATGGTAAACAAGTTCTGCCCGGGCGATACAGTTTGACCTGGCCCAACGCCGAGCTCGGTCAACTTGCCCGCTATGGGTGCAGTAACCTCGTTTTCCATCTTCATCGCTTCTAAAATCAGGACGATATCGCCACACTCCAAAGTGTCTCCAACTTTCACAGGCACTTTAACCACCTGGCCGTTCATCGGTGCCCGAACCGTCCCCTCCGACTGGGAAGCTTCGACGTTGCCACCGACACCTCCCACCGACTCAACGGTCCGGAGCCGTCCATTGTGAAAAAAACGTGTGGTTTTGACTTGGGGGCTATCGCTCGTGTAGGCGAGACGTCGCAGAGAGCCGTCCGGCTCCTGGACCTGCACTAAGCTCGATGAGAGGTAGAGCGCTCGCTCCTGCTTCTCTCCGTCGACGGTTAATGAGACCAGAAGGTCGGATTCCATGGTGGAACCTGCTGC
>CAZVVF010000214.1:0-6811 GCA_964630575.1 uncultured Burkholderiales bacterium
GGAGCCCTCCTCGGTGAAGGTCCAGTCCACTGGGTGTATCGAGCCTTCGACATCTTGGAGAACAAGGACGTCTGCCTCAAAATTCCCAAAGCCCAGTTCCGCTTCAACGAAGGTTTCTCGATGCGCTATCGTCGCGACCTCCTCGATGTGATGCTGCTCTCTGACCCCAACTGGATCACCCCCATCATGGTCGCCGAGCACGAGGGGGTCCCCATACAGGTCCTGCCGCTGATCAAGGGAGAGAAGCTCGCCGACTGGTTCGAGGGCACCCAGCGTGACGAAGGCCGTCTCGTCCAGTTCGTGGTCCGGGCCCTCAAGGCTCTCCAGAGGCTACAAAAAGCGCGCGGAACCATGCACGGCTCCATCAAACCGAGCAATCTCTATGTCTGCGACGGCGACGAGCCGCTCTTTACAGATCTGGCCGCAACCGGAAGACTGGAAGACCACTTCGCCGAGAAAGCGATGAGCGGCGAGCCCGTCTATTGCTCTCCAGAGCAGTTGTGCGGAGAGCGCGCCGACTCCAGGACCGACCTCTACTCCTTTGGACTCGTCCTCTATCAGGCCCTGGCGCGTCGCCACCCCTACTTCGGAGTTTCCACGCATCGAGACTCAGCAGCTCCTGAGCGACTGCTCACCTCCCTGCTGGAACAGCTTCAGAGCAAACCCACTGCCCCCTCCAGCTACTCCGAAGACGTCCCAAGGTGGGCGGACCGGTTTTTGGCCCGCTGCCTCCACCCTCACCCCGAGGAACGATTCGACTCCGCTGGCGAGGCCCTGACCTGGCTCAAGAATCACTCTCAACAAGAAGACACCATTTCGGTCGAACAGCGCACCCTTGCCCCAGCCGGGCGCGAGCATGAAATGAAGTACTTGGAAGACCGCCTGGTCCAGGTTCAAAGTGGACAGAAAGGCATGATGGTTCGCCTTCGAGGGGAACTAGGGTCGGGGAAAACGCGCTGCCTCAGTTGGCTGATGGACCGCGCCAAGTCGCTAGGGATGAGAGTCATCGCGGTTGAGACCATACCCGAGAGTGGACTTCACCTGCAGAGCGTCATGGCGGCTCTGGCCACCGACTTTCCTCAACTCGCCGAGGAGACGCAGCCCGTAGTCGAGAGCCTTTTGGGGATCGCCATGGACGAACCCATACTCATGGTGATCGGTGATATTCAGCAGGCCGACGGGACGTTGGTTGAGTTTCTCAAGGAACTCAGCTCCGTCCTCAACGACATCCCCTTGCTGCTTCTGCTGGTGGACGAAGAGACGACCTTTCGCTCCGATGAAATGCGAGCCTTTGTAGCCGGATTGAAACACAGCCTTCATCTCACGCCACTCGACCGGCGTGGAATCGCCAATCTCATCGAAGAGAAGTCTTGGACGGCACCTTCCCCCTCCGTCAGCACCTGGATCCACTCGGTGAGCGGCGGGAACGCGCTGCACGCAACGCTCCTGGTAGAATATCTGCAGAGTCACGGATTCGTTACAGATGCCATCGATCTCGTCTGGACCTCTAGTCCCCCCACCGAAAGGCCGACTCTGGCCGAAGTTGTGAACTGGAAACTCCATGGACTCACCGACTTAGGCCGGGGCCTTTTGGAGATCGCAGCCGTGCTCGGACACCCCTTCCGGCTCACCACGCTCAACGCGATCACCTACCGCAACGAGGAAGAGGTCGATGGCGCCCTGGGTGAAGGGGTCAGCAAAGGCCTCATTGAGCTAGCCCGGCGCGGTGGGGCCATCTCCTACCGCTGGAAGCACCCACTCTTTCGCGAGGGACTGCTGCGCGGCTTGCACCGACGTCGCAAGCAGAGAGTGCACCGACTCGCTGCTGCCTTCTATTCACGCGGCATAGCCGACCCCTCCAAAATGGCCTTTCACTTTCTTCAAGCCCAGGACAAACCGGAACTCTTCTACTGGGGCTCCCTGGCCGTGGAGCAAGCCCACAGCCAGAATCGAAGGGGCGAGTGTATCTACTGGATGAACGTCCTCCTCAGCCGCATCCCAGAACAGGAATGGCTAGGCCCGGACATTCAAAAGGCCCGTCGTGAAGTCAGTCGCGACCAGGCCGAATCCGTGGACCTCAAGCTCTGGCCCAAATGGCTTAGGACCCTCTCGGGCCGAGTTCTGGAACGCAACGAAAGCGACGATCCCATCATGGTGGCTCAGTACTACCTCTCCTCCCATCTGGCCCCACCCGTCTGGCGAGAACGGGTAGAACCGCTGATCGCTGAACTGTTGAACCTACCGAAAGAAAAGACATCGAGAGCGATGACGCTGCTCAAACAAGAGTGGCGAAACCGCTGTGGAGATCGGGAACCCTTTCCCGATTCCAGAGTTTAGAGAAAATATGAACCCTTCAAAAAACAACCTCGGGATATTTTTACTGCTAGCCGTCTGCTTTCTTGTTCAAGGGCTACCCGCCCAAGCACAACTTTTCGGCAAGCCCAATACCCAGGTGAAGGTCTACCTGGATCAAACAGAGGTCGCTCCGGGAACCCTGGTCCAGGGAACCTTCCAAATGACCATGAACGACCACTGGCACACCTACTGGAAGTACCCAGGAGACGTGGGACTCCCCACTGAGGCGCAATGGAGTGTCCCCGAGGGTTGGACTGTTAGCCAGTTCCAATGGCCCGCCCCCGAGTTCATCGAAACCGCGGGCTTGGTCAACTACGCCTACGAAAACGAGGTTCTCCTCCCTTTCACCGTTCAAGTCCCTGAGTCGGCCAAAGTGGGAGAAGAGGTTGAACTCAAGGTCCATGTGAGTTGGTTGGAGTGCGAAGAGTCGTGCGTTCCCGGCGAAGCAGACCTGAGTGTCGCGATCAAAGTCAGCCAGGAATCCAAGCCGAGCACCGACTCCGATCTGATCGAGCGAGCCCTGGCAGAGTTGCCGAAGCCTATCGAGGATATCAAACTCAGCATCGCAGGGTCGGAGTTGTCGATAAGCCTCCCCTCTGAATTGTCCGGGGATGACATTCGCTTTTTTCCTGACTCAGAAAAGCAGATAGACGGTATAAAGCCTCAGACTGTCATCGACCAGGAAGAAGGCCGAGTTCTCAAGGTGCAGGCCGTAGAGGGCACCGAGTCCTTTAGCGGAGTGCTCACAGACGGCACCCATAGCTTTGAGTTCGCCTCCCAAGCCCAAACCGCCGCCGTCATTGAACCTCCAGCAGGCCTGGGCAAAATCTTGGTGACAGCAGCGGCGGCTTTCTTGGGCGGTCTCATACTCAATCTGATGCCCTGCGTCTTTCCAGTGCTCTCCTTAAAAGTGCTGGGAATCGTGGAGCAGTCAAAATCCGAAGGACGACCAGCCTGGCACCACGGTGTCGTCTTTGCCCTAGGCGTGTTGATATCGTTCTGGGTGATGAGTGGGATACTGCTGGCTGTCCGCGCCGCCGGCCAAGGGGTCGGTTGGGGCTACCACCTGCAGAACCCCCTGATGATAGGCGGACTGGCCTTCCTCTTTCTCCTTATCGGCTTGAACCTCTTCGGAGTCTTTGAGGTCGGGGAAAGCCTGACCCAACTCTCGGGTGCCGCCGAGAAGAAAGAGGGCTTTGCCCACAGTTTTTGGAGCGGCGTTCTCACCACGCTGGCAGCGACTCCCTGCACGGCTCCTTTCATGGGCGGGGCCGTGGGATTCGCCTTGGCTCAACCCACCTGGGTCGCCCTCTTGATCTTCAGCGCTCTGGCTCTAGGTGTGGCGACCCCCTACGTCACCTTCACTCTCTTTCCCTCACTGCTCAAAGCGCTTCCCAAACCGGGCGCTTGGATGGTGACCTTTAAGCAGATATTGGCCTTTCCTATGCTGCTGGCCGTGGTCTGGTTGACCTGGGTCTTCGGGAGTCAAATGGGGTCCGACCGAATGGCTCTCTTCCTGGTCGCTCTTTTGGGAGTTGGCTTTGCCAGTTGGGTATACGGAACCTGGGGCTGCTCCTTTGAGCCCAAAACCCAGCGAATAGGTAGCTTCTTTGCTGCCTGTTTCATGCTATTGGCCGTCTACACAGGCTATACAGCCGCGCAGCCTCAGTTGGGCGAGGAGATGTGGCAGGAATATAGCCCCGAGTTGGTCGCCCAACTCAAGGCCGAAGGCAAACCGTTCTTCCTCGACTTCACGGCCGACTGGTGCACATCGTGCAAGGCCAACGAACTCGTTGCCCTCTCGCGCAGCGAGGTCATAGACAAGTTCCAGGAACTCGAGGTCACCCTCGTGAAGGCCGATTGGACGAAGAAGGATCCTGTCATCACACAGGCTCTGGCGGAATACAAACGGGCTGGAGTGCCGCTGTATGTCCTCTACCCAGGTGAACAAGCCGAGCCCGTACTTCTGCCGGAAGTCCTTCTCCCTGGTACAGTCTTAGAGGCACTCAAAAACGTGAAAAAGTAGAGGCACAAAACGAAGCGGTGACAGTTGAATCGGAAAGAGGCAGAGTTCCGGAGTTGACGGTATCTAGGGAGAAATGGTCCAAAGTCGATCTCCCTGACCGTCTCTACTACCTCGAATCATGCCGAACCAATCTGCTCCGCGTGGCTTCTGCCTGGGTCGAGACCGAAGCCACACTTCGGGGTCACTCGGCCAGTTCGCCCGAAGGGAGTGAATCCTGGCTCTTGGGCCCGATACCAGTAGCCAGGATACTGCGCTATCTGATCAACGGAGTTCAGTCCGGCGGGCGACCTAAGCCTCCCTCGCGTCTGCTTCGCATCGACGGCCGAAGCGTCTCTCGGGTCTTTCCCAACGGCATTCACGAGGGGATTCTCTTTCGAGACACTCAGGCTGACGTCTGGTCTATCGGAGGAGAACTCCAGGGGCGGCGATACCGCCAAGCCCGCGACAGCGCACCAGGACCTGGACTGATCTTGGGGGCATCAAACGTGAGTTCCATCGCCCCCACCGATCTTTTGTCCAAGCTCTTTTGCGAAAACCGGCCGGTCGTGTGCATGATCCCACCGCGCTTGAAGCCGCTGGAATCGATCCTCTGCGAGATGTTTCACCCGCTCATCAGAGACCAACACCTGCAGATTGTCTGCGGTGGGAAAGATCTCGGCCAGGCCCTGCTCAGAAACGATTTTTTCGATACCGTTCATCTCACAGGGTCCGTGGAGACCTTCCGTCTCATCCAAGAGCAGAACACCTTCCCCGAACGAACCTTCACCGCAGAGTTGGGCACGGTGACGCCCGTCATCCTCGTACCCGGACCGTGGAGCCAAGAGGAACTCCTCTATCAAGCCCGGCACTTGGTCTCTCTCTTGCTCTTCAACGGTGGCTACAACTGCATCACCCCACAGATCGTGGTGCTCGACAAACGATGGTCTCACAAAGCGGCCTTTTGGGCAGCCGTTCGCAGCGAACTCAGAAAGCACGACACGCGAGACGACCGATTCGCCGGAGCCGAAGAGCGCAGGGAGGCCTTTCGCAAAGAGTTTCCCGAAGGCGAGTGTTTCGGCCCACGCACCCTCGTCAAACTCGATGCCGATAGCAGCAACCGCCTGTTCGAGGAGGAAGCCTTCTGCGGGATGCTAGGATGGGTCGAGATCGAGGCGGACCGACCCGATGGCTTTTTGGCCCAAGCGGCGGAGTTCTGCAACCATAAGTTGTGGGGCGACTTGAGCTGCCTTGTCTTGATCGACACGGAGACTCAAAAGCGCTACGAGCGCCAACTCGCTCAAACCCTGGTGGCCTTGGAATACGGGACCATCGGTGTCAACGTCTTCGCCGGATTGGCCTTCGCCTCGGGTGTGACACCGTGGGGGTCTTATCTGGACGGAAAAGCCGATACAGGAAGCGGATGGGTGCACAACACCTTTTTCTTTGACCGCCCCGAAAAAACGATCTTGCAGGGCAACTTTATTCCCTCCACGCCTCAACCTTGGGTGAAGCCCTTCTGCGACCTTCACTTAGTAGGACCGGCTCTCTTCGAGCTAGACCTCGACCCCTCGGCCTTGGCCCTTTTGCGATTCATGAAAACCTATGGAGGAGCCATGCTTAAAGAGCGACGGTCCAAGGCTACCGAATGAAGCGATTTCCCAAACTGGCGATTCGAACTCTCTTGGCCTCCCTCGGCCTGTCGCTTCTCCTGGGCTTGATAAGTGTCACCGACTTCGGCTACCGAGTCGAAACCCTTGCGCTAGACAGCTGGTTCACAGCTCGGTACAAGTTGTTCGGAACTCGTCCCATCGACGACCGACTCCTCATGGTCGGTGTTGATGAACACACCATTCAAGCCTTTGGCAAGCCCCAAGTTCTGTGGCAGAAGGAGCTCGCTAACCTCATCGAGATCATCAAGGCCGGAAAGCCGAGTGTGGTAGCCCTGGATATCGTCATTTCACCCGCCACCAAAGGGCTGGACGACGAAGACCAGTTCAAACTCCGGTTCCAGGATGAAGCCCTGGAACTCGGACTGACCGCTCTCGGAGAGACCCCTGTTCTCTTTGTGGAGGTCGCAGCCGATGGAGCCCTGAGCGACATCGAAGGCAAGGACGATCAAGTCGTGTCACCCCACGAGAATATCCTCGACCTCCTCTCGGACGAGAACGGCGACAACAACAGCATCGGTGCCGCCAACGTCGCTCAAGACGAAGACGGCGCGATTCGCCGAATGGTTCTGTACACTCGCCAACAAAACGTTGACGGCTCTCATAGACCTTCCAACATCGCCCTTCGGATGCTTGAGGCAGCCACCGGGGAACGGGTACAGTTCGAGCGCGATTCTCGGGGAGAGGCCGTCATCCGCTGGAGGGACAGGACCATCCCCATCCTCTTTAGAGACAGCTTTCTCCTCAACTTTCCCGGTCCCACTGAGGACAACACCCTAGCAGC
>CAZVVF010000215.1:0-6794 GCA_964630575.1 uncultured Burkholderiales bacterium
GACCACGATGAACACCCTCGGGTGCCTGGACCGGCCCACCTCGGGCAGTTACCTGTTGGATGGTCAAGAGGTGTCAAAGATGGATCGAGACCAGTGGGCCTACATCCGCAACCGGAAGCTGGGGTTTATCTTTCAGGGATTTAATCTTCTGGCTCGTACCAGCGCCTTGGAAAACGTGGAGCTCCCGTTGCTCTATCAAGGGGTCAAGAGCTCCAAGGTTCGCCGTGAAAGAGCCCTGGAGGCCTTGGCGTCGGTGGGACTAGCCAGTCGCTCCCACCACGTTCCCTCTCAGATGTCGGGCGGTGAGCAGCAACGGGTCGCTATCGCGAGAGCACTGGTCACGCGGCCGGTGCTGATTCTGGCCGACGAGCCCACCGGTAACCTCGACACCAAAACCACCGATGAGGTCTTGGAGGTTTTCGAGGGCCTTCACCAGCAGGGGCAGACCCTCATTTTGGTGACGCACGAGCCTGAAGTCGCGCTCAAGTGTCGACGCATTATTCTCTTTCGCGATGGTCTCATTATCGCTGATGGTGACCCAGCGGAGGTCCTGCAGACAGTCGCAAAGGGCGTCATCAGTTGAGTCCTCTTCTGACCTTTAGGATCGCGCTGCGGGCCTTGAGCAGCAATAAGCTGCGTACTGTTCTGACCATGCTCGGCATTATCATCGGGGTTGCCGCCGTTATCGCTATGCTGAGTATCGGCAGCGGCGCTCGTCACCTCATCGACAAGCGAATCGAAAGTATGGGAACCAACGCGGTTTTCGTTTGGCCTGGCTTTAAGAGGGGGCGAAATCGTGGTACGGAGGGCAGCGGCGTCAAGCTGACGGTTGAGGACTGGAAAGCTGTGGACCGTCTCCCCGAGGTGGCGTCATCGGCTCCTATCGTGTTCAGTTCCGGAGAGTTGATCTACGGCTCGGCGAATTGGACTTGCTCGATTCAAGGGACGACCTCTGTCTATTTTTACCAGAAAGACTGGGCTTTTGAATCCGGTCGCCCCTTTAGCCAGCGAGAGATTCAGGCGGCTGAGAACGTTGTGGTGTTAGGGTCCACAGTGAGAGCTGAGCTCTTTGGAGCCAGCGACCCTGTGGGGAGCACCATAAGGATTAAGAATCTTCCGTTCAAGGTCATTGGGGTCCTCGCGGAGTTGGGTTCATCCGGTCACGGTTCGCGGGACAACACGGCGATGATCCCCTACACCACGCTAATGAAAAAGCTGGAGCGCCGAGACACCATCAGCTACCTTTCGCTCTCGGCCCATTCTCGCGAGGATGTGAAGCGGCTGGAGAAGGTCGCCACCGGTTTTCTCAACGCACGCTACAACATCGAGGACCCTGACAATGGTGGCTTCGGTGCTTTCAATCAGGCCGAGGCCTCTGATGCGGCGGCGCAGAGTACAAAGATATTCTCGATGCTTCTAGGGGGAATCGCTTCCATCAGCCTGGTGGTCGGCGGCATCGGCATCATGAATATCATGCTGGTATCGGTCAATGAAAGAACCCGGGAAATCGGGATTCGCATGGCCGTGGGCGCGCGCGGGCGGGATATCATGTCACAGTTTCTGGTGGAAGCGATGGCTCTGTCCTTGCTGGGAGGGGCCCTCGGGGTTTTGCTGGGTTTTGGGCTCAGCCATCTGATCGCGAGCTTCGCCGGCTGGCCTCCTATTGTGACGGCTGAGTCGGTCTTGATCTCCTTTGGAACCTCGGCCGGTATCGGTGTCTTTTTTGGCTTCTATCCCGCCTTCTTGGCCTCTCGTCTCGACCCCATTCAGGCTTTGAGGCACGAATGAGCTTCGCTCTCACACTGCGCGTGGCTCTGCGCGCTCTCAGCAGAAACAAGCTTCGAACCGCTCTGACCATGCTGGGCATTATCATCGGGGTAGGTGCGGTGGTAGCGATGCTCAGCATTGGGTCGGGTGCTCAGGCGGCGGTCGGTAAGAGCCTAGCGGCCCTAGGCGTGAACACCATAGAGATCTCCCCCGGCTTTCGGCGCGGTAGGCAGCGAGGGGCCTCAGGGTCAGAGCGGCAGGTCACGGTTTCAGATTGGAAGGCCCTCAGGCGACTCCGGGAGGTGAAGTCCTCCTTTCCCATCATTTCCCAGCGCGCCGAGTTGGTCTACGGATCGTCGAATTGGGGGACGACCGTCAAGGGCACGAGTCCCGAGTATTTCGAGATCATGAACTGGCCTGCGGTCAATGGTCGGGTCTTTACGGAATCAGAATCCAACGGAGCGGCCCTGGTCGCGGTGTTAGGCAAGAAGGTTGCCCGAGAGCTCTTCGGTGGGGCTGACCCAGTGGGTGAGACGATTCGATTGCAAGGGTTTCCTTTTCGGGTTATCGGCGTGCTGAAGGAAAAGGGGGGCAGCGCTTTCCAAAACCGAGACGACCTTGTTGTCATTCCCTATATGGTGATGATCAGTCGGATCAAAGGTGAGGACAAGCTCAACTCGATCACCCTGCAGGCCTACTCCAAAGAGGAGGTCTCATCTCTGGAGACGGCAGCGGTCAAGTTTCTCAATGATCGCTATCGCATCACCGACAAGAAAAACGGCTTTCAAGCTGACAATCAGTCAGAGACGGCGTCGGTGATAGGGGAGAGCACGAAGGTTTTTAGCATGCTTCTAGGAGGCGTGGCCTCGGTGAGCCTTTTGGTTGGCGGAATAGGCATCATGAACATCATGCTGGTCTCGGTGACTGAGCGCGTGAGAGAGATCGGAATTCGCATGGCCGTTGGAGCCAGAGGTCGCGATATTCTGGCCCAGTTTCTGTGCGAAGCGGTTCTTATCTCCCTAGCCGGTGGCGGACTGGGGATCGCACTCGGCGCGGGGATCGCCCACTGGGTTTCCACCTTGGCAGGATGGCCGTTCATCCTGAGTCAGGACGCGATTGCACTGGCCTTTGGGACCTCAGCCTTTATCGGCATATTCTTCGGATTCTACCCGGCCTACCAGGCCTCCAAGCTGGATCCTATTCAGGCGCTGACCAAGAAGTAGGGGGCTCTACTTCTTTTTGAGACGGCGGCGAAAGAACTTCGCTTTGAATCCTTCAGAGGCGGCGATAAGAGCATAGTCCTTGGTGGCTGCGATGTCGAAACCATGGATTGTGGTCTCCTTGTCGTAAGCGTGAACCAGTTCGTCTTCGCCCCACCTTTTGTCGCGTTGCCCGATATACCAAAGCTCAACCTTCTTGCCTACTGTTCTGACCATGACCACGTGAAGGTTCTTTCTCTCGTCCATGTCAGCTTCAATGGTAATGCCACTGGCGTCAAAAGGTAGGGTGCCCGCTTGGGAGTCGTTTTTCCAACTCAACTCGTTGCTGGTGAAGGCCTCGATCGTTCGGCCTGTGCCCACAGCCAATCGCGAGGGGCCGCTCGGTAGTGAGGCGACTGCGAAGAAGTCTCCGAAGCGACCTCGCAGAAAGACAGAGCCCTCTTCGATTTTTCCGATAAGGGCCTTGACGTGGGCTGTGGCCAGGCCCACTCCGTTGTTGAAGACCACGCTGAAGCCGTTTCGACCCAGGGCACCGACCTCGGCTTTCGGAGCGTCCGGTGTGTGCTCGCCTATGAGGGTTCCCTCAGGTCGAAGACTCGAGTTGATGTCAAAGTTTGCCGCCCTGATGTTGCCGAACTCTCTGGCCCAAGCCATGGCGAATTCGGGGCGGTTTGAGCCTTGGCGGCCAGCGACCGATACGGTCGTACCCCCCGTTTTGTCGGCGACATAGCTGTCGATCTCGATGGTACTGCTCCAACTCCAGCCCTGGTCGGAGGAGAAGGTGAGAAGCACTTCATAGGCATCATTGCCCTGCCGCAAGCTTCGCTGGAAAAGGACAGCCATGAGGTTTCGCGTTTTTCCAATGGAGACTTTGCGAACTCTTCCCTTGTTCTGTCCAAAGAAAGGAGCGCGTGGAGATTTCCACTCATCGTCACCACCACTGATCGTGGAGTGCATCAGCTCTGGGTTGCGGATTTGGCTGGTCGTGCCGGCCCAAACGAGGTGAAACTTCGAACCCACAGACAGGAGCTTCGGCTCCCTTATCATGCCCGTGCCAACATCGGGACTCGGTAGTTCTTGCCAAGCCGATGCAGAGGGTGTTTCTTGGGCTTCTTGGGCAAGGGTGCCGGAGGTGGTCAGAAATAAGCAGAGAGAGCAGAATATGAGGCCGAGGCGTTTGGGGAACTTCATAAAGCCGTTTACCAGGCGATCGGGAGAGTCCCCTGCTATTCGTTTTCGATCAGTTTGAGGATGTACTCTTTGAGGACTCTTTCATCCAAGTTTCGCAGGGGCCTGAATCGGGAGGGATGGAGAGTGAAGCCACTGTCAGGCATCTCCTTGACCCGGAGAATCGTTCCCTTCAACGAGACTGCGGGGAGATCGTCGTAGGGTCCGATGACCAGTGAAAACTGGGCATTGGCGCTCAAGGTTTCCGGGCAGCGAAGGAGTGCTCCCCCCATTCCGAGGTTTTGAATGGAGACCTCGATCTCTCGCTGCAAGGGGTCATCATCGAGGGTCAAGAGGCCTGATATCTCCGATTGGGCGCGAATGTGTTGTCGGCGCTGGGAGCCGTCATCGTGATAGCCCATGGTGGCCAAGACTTTGTCCAGCCAGCTCTCTTCGTCGGCGAGTGCGGTGGGCACCATCAATCCGTGATGGTAGCTCCCGTCAGAGTTGCGAACGGACCAAACGACTCGAGCCATCAGGGGTGGGTATTGGCCAATCTTCTCATCCGATGGGGCGTTCAGGGCCAGGGTGAGGCCTTTGCTCAGCGGGTCCTGCGTTTTGAGTCTCAGGCCTCGGCTGCTGACGTCTGAGAGTTCCGCTTCTCCCGGCCGACCGTTCTCGCTGATGAACGTTACTGTGTAGCAGCACGAGAGGCGCGGTGCCGAACGGCGGTCCTCGGTACCGACCTTGGGCTCAACGAGGTACTGAATGCTGGAGAGCAGCCTCGCCAGCATTCCCTTCTTCCGAGGGCTCTCATCCGTGGGCTCGCTGTTCATCGGTGTCGAGGTCCACGGGGTCGAGCCAAGGAAGCGGAGGAGCCGTCGAGACCTCTAGGGGGTCTCTCTGACTGGGCCGGAGCCATAAGGCTCACGGCACTCGTCGCCCATTGTTGCAGTCGTGCTCTCGGCTGTCCTTGGGCATTGGTCCGCCGCATCGGGGGCAGAGTTCGAAGGTCTGGGTGGGTTCTAGATTCGCATCTACGGCCACGCGATCATCGAAGACAAAGCACTCGCCTTCGAACCCTTGCTCTTCGGACTGCTTGAAATAGCCGAGGATTCCGCCCTTGAGTTGACGGACATCCTGAAAGCCTCGCCTCTCGAGATCCATCCTAGCTTTTTCGCATCGGATTCCGCCTGTGCAGAAGATCGCGGTTGGCACTGTTGGGTCTAGGCTGCTACCGACCTCGCGGTCCAAGTAGTCGGAGAACTCCTTGAAGGTGTTGGTCTCGGGGTTTATCGCTTCCGGGAAGGTCCCGATGCCGACTTCATAGTCGTTCCGGACATCGATCATTTGAGCCGCTCCCTGACGGACGATATCTCGGATCCCATCCCACTCCTTTGGAGTCAGTTGTCCCTGGTGATTGGCGCTCGGCTTGAGTTCAGGGTCGCGAGCCTGAACGATCTGCTTTTTGAGGGGAACCTTCCAGCGCTGGAAGGGAGCAACCTGAGTGTAGCTATCCTGCCCGGTCAAGCCGGGAAAGATCTCTTGCAATTCACTGAAGAACTCTTCGACTTGGTCTGGGGCTCCGCAGATGGTGGCGTTGCACCCCTCGTCGGAAAGTAGGAGGGAGCCGAGAATGTTGTGTTTTTTCCCGGATTCGGTTAAGCGTTTTTGAAGGGCTTCAAGGCGTTCGGGTTCGATCGAAACGAAGCGATAGAATGTACGAACGAGAAGCTGACCTTGCTCTATCGTAGAAGTCTTTTCCATGAGGTGGAGTTTCTTCTTTATTCTCTGACTTGCTCCCTTGTATTGGCTCGTGAAAGGCCGTGGGGCTCCGACACTCAGAACCCCACGGCAGCTCTCTCGTTAGGGGCGAAATCCAACCAGATGGTCTTGGAAAACATCTCGCATCGATTGCTTGTCGGTACCGTCGAAATAGATCTTGGTCTTGGCGTCGGTTCCGGAGGGGCGCACACAGATGTCACGGATGCCATAACTGTTTCCCTCCTGGAACCAAAACTGGAGTCCATCTGACCAGATGGTGATCGACTCTAGCTTTTCCCAGAGTTTGCTGAGTCCGGGGATGGCCTCTGACAAGGTCTGTTGAGTTTGGGCCAGCGACTTATCCCCTTGATTGAGGGCTCTAGCGAGTTCTTCGAACCAGGCGTTGAACTCGACTCGTTCGGCTATTCCCTTGGTCTTGGCCTCGGCTAGCGCTTTGGGGTCAAAGATGGCCTCGTTGTAGTGGACGATATCACCACGGTATTCCATCGGGTTTTTGACCTGCGAGTCGGTCCCGACCTGGGCCATCATCCTGTGAAGGTACATCTGTTTGGGATCATCTTTGCCACCGTCAAGATAGAGTCGAGCGGCTAGAGAAACGGCCGAAACGCAGGCCTCTCCGCTGGATTTTTCTCGAACCGCTACAATGGACTGACCCAAGACATTGGGGATCGGTTTGTTGGGACCACCGATCTTGCCTCCAGACTCTTCACCGGCGTGGTGGAGCTTGGGCTTTTTGCCTAGGTTGATGTGCTGTCCGGCCTCAGCCGAGACAAAGATATCGCCATCGCCACTCTTGGCCATCTGTTCTTCGACCTGACGCACGATGTGAGCGATCTCTTTGAATCCAACCGGTAC
>CAZVVF010000216.1:0-6789 GCA_964630575.1 uncultured Burkholderiales bacterium
TCTGCACCCATGACGCTCTTCAACAGGGATAACTCCTTCTCTAACTCGGCCACCTCAATGGGGGCTACGAATCCGTAGTGGAGACCCTGCTTCTTTTTTTGGTAGAGAGGAGCTAGGGCTCGATATCGCTCCTGCGCTCTTGCCCGTTCGGCTGAGGCTTGAGAGGGAAGGCTCCTCGCCTGGGAGACTTTGATGTCCCGGTCCGGTTCCGTCCAAGCTAGGGTTGCAAAATCCACAAACGCTCCTTTCTGGTTGCAGATCTTGACGTCGACGTGGTCGACCACGACCCTGCCCAGGATATCGCCGGCTCGAACACTCTGCCCGGCTCGAACTGAGGGCGAGATATGTCCGTACGTCGCTTCATAGCCGCTCGGATCTCTCACCGTCACACCGTACTCGCTCCCATACCAAGGGGCGATTCGAATGACCGTCCCGCTCCAAGCAGCGCGCACCGGGGAGTTCGCCAACATAGCGATATCATAGCCCGCGTGCAGGCCGGGCTGTCGACGGTACTTGGAGACCGTTCGCCAGTCGTGAAAGCCCGAGGAGATGTAGGCTCCGGAGTCTCCCAACCTCTGAAACTCGAGCAGCCGATTCAGCTCCGCTGAGGCCGAATGGCTCATGACATGCAAGAGGGCCAACAAGAGGAGCCGATTCATCAAAGGGCCCCGCTCACGGTCTCGAGCAGCAGCACAGCCTGAGCTTGCTCGTTGCGAATCGCTAGCACAGAGAGGGCCGCTTCCACGGTGGAGCGCTCGCGACTGTTGACCAGGAAGAGACTGCTGTCTCCGAGCTGGAACTTGAGTCGTTCCGCCTCTTCCAACTCCCGGTTCAAACGATAGACCTCAAGGGCTCTTTCGAGTCGGGCTCTGGTGGCTTCGACCTCACCTGCGGCGTCTTGAACTTGGAGCAGAATCCTCCGAACCATTTCGACCTGGTCGAGGGAGAGCTTTTCCAGTTTGATGGAAGCGGCCCTCTCCTTGCCGTCAGCCGTCCGAGTGGCCAGGGGAATCACCAGTTCCAGACCCGCCTTGAAGGTCAATCCGACACCGTTGTTGCCGAGGTCGGCACCTGGCCGCAGCTTGAGGTCCAATTGGGGAAGCCTCAGGTTCTTCGCCAGATCCCGGTCCAACTCTACGATAGAGGTGTCCAGGCGAAGCGTCCTGAGCTCGGGTCTGAGGTCGAGGGCTTCGACCTGGAGGCTTGCGATTCGGACGTCGTCGACCTGTTGGCTCTCGGGCAAGGATCGCGGCGCCAAATCCTCTGGTGGAATGTCCTGGGCCTCACCCTCAGAATTCCACAGGTAGAGAGCCAGCTTGATCGCGGATTTCTGAATGATGCGATCGGCCTTGAGAAGGGATTCCTGGCGCTTTTGTACTTCTCTATCGGCCTCGACCTGGTCGATGCGCGGGCGGTCTCCGGCTTCAATCATGATCGCGACCTGTTTGGCTCTCTGCTGAGCCAAAACGAGATTCTCTTGAACGATCTCGCGCTGGACCACCGATGTGACCCAGTTGTAGTAAGCCGACCCCGCGTCCAGAAGCACAGCCAGCCTCAGACGTTTATAGTCGAAGGTTACCCGCTCTTGAACGACTTCGGCTTGACGGAGTCCAACAGACTTTTCGTTGATATTCAGACCCCGCAAGAGCGGCACACTCGCCCCAACGAAGAACTCCCCGGCGTCACCCGTGCTGGAAGCTGGAGACTTTACGCTCCCCTGGTTGTTGATCCAACCCGCTTCCCACTTGATGCCGGAAGGGTCTGTTCGAAAGACCGTTGCGGAGTTCGAGAAGTAGTCCGACTCCTTTCCTGGGCTCGACGAACTGTTGTAGCTTTGGTAGGTCGAAGCAAGACCCACCGATGGGTCGAACGCTCCCCGCTTCTCTAGGACTTTGGCCGAAGCTATCTGGTTGACCAGCTGCGCCCCTCGAAGCTTGGGGTGGTTTTCTTCCACCTGAGCCAGGACCTCTGGCAAGGTTAGTCGCTTGGACGGCGTGCCTTGATCCTGCGTCATGGCGGGTGCAGAGACCAGCAGAATGCAAGCCAAGGCGATAGAGAGAATCGGTCGTCTCATCGGCGGATCACCGGCTTGGTCTTAACCTTCTCGCCTATGCTGGCAGGTTGAGCAGGGAAAGCGTTGAGTTGGCGCCACAATTCATAGTAGAGAGGGACCTCGTTGAGCATGAGCCACCCGTTCACTTTGGAACCGATTCTCAGTCTATCCTCAGCGGGCCAGGCAGGCTCGTCGGCATCGGGCATCACCCAGATCCGATAGCCTGTCTTGTCCGCGCTCTTTGTGTTCACAGGGTCTACAGAAACAACGCGACCGCCAAACGTGCCCACAGAAGCCCAATTCCAGCCAGCGAACGGAACCGCTGGAAAGCCTTCAAACATGAGGCGGACCTTGACGCCTGTCTCCACCAACGGGGCGTCCAGACCAGAGAGGTAGAGTTCCACCCCACGAGACTGGTTTTTGGGGACGATGGTGGCGATGGTTTGCCCCTCTTTGATCAGTTGGCCCAGGCCGAGTTTCTGAAGGTTGACCACGAGCCCAGAACGCGGTGCAACTATCGTTTGCAGAGACCGCCGTACCTTGAGGGACCCCGCCTCGTTGGACAGTTTCTCGATCTTCTCCTCGATCGAGGCTATGTTCTCTCGGGCCTTGGCTGAACTCTCCATCGCTTTTTGGGTCTTTTCATTGGCTTCGGCCACAATCTGAGCGGCTTCGAGTTGAGCGACCTCGATGGTCTGCTGGTCGAGTACCAGATCTCCCTTCATCTTCTGAAGCTTGGTTTCGGCCTCCACGCGTTTTTGAATGGTCAGTTCTAGGTCGCGCTGGGATTTGAGTCCGGCTTCTTGGAGCATTGTGATTCGGGCTTGCTGAAGCTCGGCGGTCTTGAGGTCCTGCTCTCCCAAGGCGAGGAGCTGCCGGTTGACGGCCAACTTCTGTTGGGATAGTTCCACTTTGGCTTGGGCCGAGGCGAGCTTGGCAACGCGAGCTTGGCGGATGGCCTGGATCTGCCCAGCGAGGGCCTCGATTCCGTTGAGAGCGGCCTGTTTTTTGTCTTCCAGAGCTTCGATCTGATTGCGGAGGCGCTGAGTTTGCTGAGGGTCGAGATACTTCGAGTCCCGGTCCTCCAACTTGGCGATAACCTGACCGGCCTCTACGGCCTGTCCCTCCCTGACCAGAAGCTCGGCCAGTCGGCCCTTGATCTGAGCGTCCACAGTCTGGGGTCGGTCGATGGGATCGAAGACGGCTACCTGCCCCTGGCCCACCACGGTTTGTCTCCAGGGAACGAGAATCAAGGCCGCGACGACCGCCACCAGAAAGAAGACCATCAAGAGGCTAAAGACCAGCACCAACCTCGGCGGTCGGGTCAAGAGGTAGGCCTTGAACATGGGACTCTCCGGGGACTTCCAGACCTGGATACTAGACGGTGTCATGGGCCTCTCCTCCGGTGGAGTGAATCTCGCGCACGGCAGCGGCTAGATTGGCAAAGGTAGAAGAGAAGTCACTGCTCCGCAGGGAACTCAAATCTCGCGGATGACCAGACTCCTGGACCTTGCCGTCCTTGAGATAGATGACCTTATCAGATTGGGCCACCAAGTCTGGAAGCAAAACTGTCGAGATGATGGTGCAACGGCTCGACCGTTCTCTGAGGTTGGCCGCTAGAGTTTTTTGCTGGCGCTCCGACAGATGGTAGAGCGATTCGTCGAGCAGGAGCAGTCGCGGGCCTTCGGCGAGTGAGCGCGTGAGGAGAATACTCTCCTTTTCACTTCCACTGAGGCTTCGTCCGCTGCTCGTGAGCTTGGAGTTCGCCCCTTGGGAGAGTTGGCGCAGGACTCCCCGTCCTCCACAGATGTCCAACAACTCTTTGACCTGGTGAAGACTAACCTCTCTCCCGGTGCTGACGTTTTCCAGCAGGGTTCCGGCGAAGAGATCGGCGTGCCTTGAGAGAACCGCCACGTTTCTGGCCAGGCTGTTTGGATGAAACTCTCTGAGGTCGACCTGGTCTATCTCAACGGCTCCCCTGACGGGTCTGAGAAAACCAGCGAGCAGTCCAATGAGAGTAGATTTCCCGGAACCGGCCTCACCCACGATGGTGACAATCTCGTCGCTCTCGACCTGAAGGTCAAGACCATCGAAGAGCGGTGGGTGGTCACTGTCATATCCAAAGTACAGCCCATCGAGGGAGACCTTGGCACCTCGAGAGGTAAGTCGGAGCACCGTGCTACCGGTTTGATCGACCTCCATGGCCGTGAGAGCGCTGACTTTTTCGAGACCCGTCAGCAGGTCAAAGTACGACTCACTCAGTCCGATCAGTTTTTGGGTGGCTTTCAGTATGCCCCAGATCACAAGTTCCGCAGCCACCAGTTGCCCGAGTGTCAACTGACCCTGAATGACCAGGTATCCCCCCATTCCTAGCATACCGGAGAGAGCGAAGGCTGAAATGGCATAGTAGAGGCTCTTTTGCCGAACGATGATCCTAAAGTGTTTTCGGCGCTCGGTCAGAAAGCTGACCACTCGACGGTCTGTCTCCTCGGCCCAGTAGTCTGGGCGACTGTTGAGCTTGATAGCATCCTGGCAATGCACCATCTCTTCAAGCCACCCGGCCACTCGGTATTTCTGGGCCGACTCAGCCAGAGATGTTCGCAGTCCGCGATACCCGGCCAGCGCGATCAGCAACGAGCCGGCGATCAACATTCCCGTGGCGAGACCGAAGAGCTCGGTTCCATAGAGTCCCAGTAGCGTGACCCCCACCATGATTTCGAGTAACGCTCCAGGGCCTTCGTAGGCCAACTTGAACCAAGACTTTTGGATATTGATGACATCGAAGAAACGGTTCATCAGTTCCGGTCCGTTCTTCTCGACCAAGGTTCGGTGACACACCCGAGGGAGCTTTCTGGCCACACGCAAGGCGACACGAGCAAAGATCCGTTCCCGCATCACCTCCACGAGATAGAAGCGAATGATGGTCAAGAAACCGGCGGCCAAAAGGCCAAAGAGCAAAGCGCCGGTCAGAACGATCAGCGGTTGAAGATAGAGCCCCGAAACCACAACGTTGACGAGCCCTTGGGCAGCCAGTGGTACGGCTAAGAAAAGAAGAGAATGAAGGAAGCTGTAGACCAAGATGGCCACGAATTCTCTTCGGTCCTCGGCGATCATGGCGAGGAGCTTCTTTATAGGTGAGAGCGCTTGGTAGCCGGACATAGTCTGTTCCTTTCAATCCCCCGCTGATTGAAAGGACTATAGGAAAGCAGAATGAGGAACGAGTGAGTCGATTCTGAGAGCAAGATGAAGAGTGAGATTCCTCATCAAGACCTAATTTTTCCCTAACAAGTCGTTCATTCTGGGGTTTAGGTTAGGTTTCTTTGCTCTTGTTCGGCGAGTTGAGCCGCGAGCAGAGCAGCCTGAGCCTGCAGTTGAGCCGTGGTGAATCCGGGTACGTTGGCAGTTGGAAGTACCTGGCCGGTGCGAAAGTCGAGCAAGTTGTTTTGCTCGGTGGGATCGCTTGAGAGGTGGTACATCTCGTATTGATCCGGCTCGTTGGTCGTATCATCCCAGTAACGGTTGTACTTCCATTCACCGGTACAAAACATGTGAACGGCATTCGGCTCGACACAAGAGCCTGCGAAAGGCGGTGCTGGGGTGTTCGGGGCGGCCCTAAGAGCGTCGATGCGGTTGAGAAAGACCTGGAAGTTCTCATGATTGGCCTCGTTACTCTCCGTGATCGGAAAGGCTGGTTTTGTGGCGTCGTCAGAAGTGGTGAAAAGCACTCCGGGTCGGGGTATCGGGGCATCTTGGAGCAGGAAGGGAACCAGATTGTAACCCACAAAATCGCGGACCTGATGGCCCGTTATCTGTGACCCCAACTCGTTGATTTGCTCGTCGGAAAAGCCGGCCAATCCCAAAAGTGTAGGCGCCAGATCGACGTGACTTGTGACCTGATCGACTTGCCGAACCGAATCTGTCGGGTTGATGAGTGGGCTGGAAATCACGAATGGGACCCTTGTCGCCTCATCGTAGGCCGTGAAGAACTTCTGCACCATCTGGTAATGGGCACCGATATTGCTACCGTGGTCGGAGGTAAAGACCACAACCGTATTGTCCGCTAGACCCGTTTCGTCGAGGACGTTAAGGATCTTCTCGATCTCTAGGTTCACCAAGTGCTGCAGGTAGATATAGAACTGTCCGATGGCTTTCACCCAGCCCATCTGCAACTCTGCCGAAAGGGCTTGCGTTGGGTAAGGCAATTGGGTCACCTGGAAAGCTAACGGAAAAGCCGCCGCCAAAGCCATCGTCATTTTCCAGGCCGAATCGAGATGGCAGTCCGGTTTGCCGGTCAGGTCTTCGTCCCAGGTTGGAGGTAAGTTGAAGGTCTGCTGAGGAAATCCGTCGGGATTGAGAGGGATGGCTGCCCGCTGATCGTCGCTATTGGAGATATCCCCAAAAGGAGGTATGGTTTGGGGGGAGTCCTTTCCAAGCAAGGGGTCGGTTACCCCCGCGTTGTGTGGAAAAAAGAACGGTGAGGGATAAGCGCCTGTGTCGTGGGGGTTGGCGAAACTCGCTACGGCAAACCACGGTGTACGAGTCTCTTCGGCCGACTTCTCGTTGAAGAAGTTGGAAACAATTTCGGTGAAACCGGGATCCCTGTAGGCTCCAAGACCGGGGACGCTGCTGTCTGGATCGGGCCCCGACGACTCATAACTGGAGAACCCGAATGGCTCTAAATCGTAGGGAGGTTCCGATGTGTTGGAGACGTGCCATTTCCCGAAATAGTGAGTTTC
>CAZVVF010000217.1:0-6760 GCA_964630575.1 uncultured Burkholderiales bacterium
CCTCGTCCCTTGCACGATCCCCGGAACGAAAAGCGCCCAAATCCCTGTTTCCGCTGAGAGCGTCATGGCGTGAGAACTGTTGTCCCAACCGTTGAAGTCTCCCATTAGGTGAACCTGGGCGGCATTGGGGGCCCAGACGGAAAAATGGACTCCGGCTTGGCCTTCTTTCTCACATAGGTGAGCTCCCAACTTTTGGTAAGCTCGATAGTGTTTGCTCTGATTCCAGAGATGAACGTCAAAATCTGTAAGTTGGGGGGATTCCATGAATTGGCACCTCGAATCAGTCTCTCTCAATGAGGAGGCTAGCTTGCTCAGATCGTGGGAAGGTACCTGCTAGGATTCCCCCCCTAAGGTCTTGCTGCCCCCTTGCAAGGAGGCTTTCAAAGGCGAGACTGTGAGCGCCGAGCCCACCCCGACTCTAGGTGTCTTTACCCGACCGAAGGTCGCCGAGTTCTCGTTTGAGGGACTCCCCACCGACCTCAAAGGCCTTGCTCGCCTTTTCTCTCAGGTGTCCAAGCTTCTCCTGAGCCAACTCTTGAAGACTGCCGACCGCCTCCTTCTTGGCCTCGGCGGCCTGTCTCCTCATTCGCTCCTTGGCCTTACGAGCCTCGGCTGCGGCTCGGCCCTTCATCGCTTTCAGGCTCCGCTCTTCCTCCATAGCCTGCCTGGCGGCTTCCCGAAGAGCGGCCGCCTCGGCTTTGGCTCGTTTGCCGAGATCGAAGGTTGAGTTCTTAAGAATGTCGCTGGTGCCTTTCAGAGCATCTTGAGCAACGGCCCGAGACTCCTCGCGAAGATTCCGTGAAAGCTCACCGATGTCTTCTCGGATGTCCTGGGCTGAGTCCAAAAGTTGGTCCCCGACCGCATCGAAATCCAGGGTGGCGAAAAGATCAAAGTCAGGGGCGTTGCCGTCGGCTGCCGCGCCTGGAGCTTGAGCGGCAGGCGGTTGCTGAGGCGCCGGTGGTCGCTGTGGTGCCTGCCCTTGTCCGGGCTGAGCGTTCTGCGCTGGGCGCAACTTGTGTTGGAGAACGGGCTTGGAAGAAGAACTCGCAGAGCGGCTCTGACCGATAGCGCCCGTGTTTCCATACCTCTGCAAGAAGGCAGCCATCTCTCGGTCAGCCCGCTCCTGCATGTCGCGGAAGGCTCGATCGGATTGAAGTCTAACCTGCTTGAGATGATCATCTGTAAATTTGCTCATCGTGGGAAATTCTCCATCGGAGGATTATTCCCTATAGGCAAAAGTAGCGCTCGCCTCAGATGGGAGGAGCGATCGAGAGGCCAAAGATGGGGATGGGATTTTTTGTCCGCTCCACCAGCCTTGGCTCTGCTAGAACTTCCAGGCCCGCTTCTCATCCAAGAGCTTGGTGATCAACTTGGCGTCTGCAGGGGCTTGAATGTGGTATCCCTGCATAAACTGACACCCGATCTTGGTCAAGAACTTGGCCTGAGCCAGCGTCTCGACGCCTTCAGCGAGCGCCCTCAATTCGAGAGATTGTGCCAATCGCACAGCCGCTTCACAGATGTTGGCTTTGGCTCGGTCCTGCTGGCACCCATTGACCAGGCTGGGGTCAACCTTCAGAAACTGAATGTGCTCTAGATCGATGCGCGACAGGGAAGAGTAGCCGACACCAAAGTCGTCGATGGCCACTCGAATCCCCGCTCGGCCAAGGTTGCCCACGACCCGCTCGATGAGGTCCACCTCTTCTACGTTCGTGCCTTCGGAGACCTCCACAAAGATGAGCCCGGGCTGCAGACCGAACTCGTCCACGGAGCTCAGGATCATTTCGGCCAGGTCCGCCTGGAGCATCTGCCTGGTGGAGACGTTGAAAGAGACGAAAAGATTGTGTCCCTGGGATAACCACTGGCGCAGTTGCCAGCACGACTGGCGACACACCCACTGCCCCAACTGCACGATGAGTCCCGTCTCCTCGGCGATGTTGAGAAAGGATGCCGGCTCCAAGAGACCATCGATTCGATGATTCCAGCGCAGCAAGGCCTCCACTCCCACGATTTGGCCTTTGCCTTTGGTCATCTCAATGATGGGCTGATACTGAAGAACAAACTCACCTTTCTCCATGGCCAGACGGAGTTGAGAGTCCATAGTCAAGCGACGCTCTTGGCGCTTGTGCAACTCATTGTTGTAGAAAACGCAGCGCCCACGACCGCTCTCCTTGGCGTGGTACATCGCGCTATCAGCGTGCTCCAACATTTCTTGGGCGCTCTCGGCATCGTTCGGGCAGATTGAAACACCAATACTCGCCCGGATATAGAACTTCTGCCCCTGAATATTGAAGGGCCTCGACAAACACTCCGAGATCCGATTGACCACAATAGCGATATTCTGGCGGATCATATTTGTCTTTTGCTCTGGTGGGGCGTTGTCATCACCGGTGATCAACTCAGAGAGAAGTATGAGAAACTCATCCTCCCCTTTTCGCCCCAGAGCGTCCGACTCGCGAATAGCTGTTTGCAGGCGTTCAGCGACCTTTGTCAGGAGTTCATCGCCAGCCTTAAATCCCATGGCATCGTTGATCAGCTTGAATCGGTCGAGGTCAACAACCAGCAAGGCCGACGCTCGGCCGTACCGTTGAACCTGCTTAACCGTGAACTCCAGATACTGGCGAATGAGATTGAGGTTCGGCAGACCGGTAAGCCCGTCCTGAAAGGCCAGCCTCTGAGTTTCTCGATCGGACTCATTGGCCCGTTGCTCGTATTCAGTAAGGCTGCTCACGGCCTTCTGAAGCTGAACCTCCGCCTGGTTGGCCTTGAGTTCCGCGTCGCGCGCGCGCTGCAAGGCCTCTTGGAGTTTCGTCTCTGCCGCGGCGCTTGAAAGCCCAACCTGTTGAGCTTGACCAGCCTCCTGCTGCACACGCTGGGTCAGGTCCGCAACCCGCTCCTGAAGCGTATTGAGTTCCTCTCGAAGCGTGTTGCGCTCGGCCTGAATCTCTTCCAGATTGCCGCGAGTCATCTCAAGCTTCTCCTGAGCCTGACTAGCCTTGAGTTCCAGCAACTCGGCCCTCTCATCGGCGAGGTCCAAACGCTCCTTGTACTTGGCCACCACCGCATCGGTATCGGCCTCAGTCAAGTCCTCCAGCTGACGAATCGCTTCGTCCGCTTTTTGGTTGGCCTCCTCCGTTCTACGATTGGCATCTTCGAGCTCGGCCTGAAACTCGGCGAGTTCCCGTTCGAGACGCTGGTACTCTTCAATGCTGACCCCTGAGCGTTGCTCTATCTCCGCCAGGCGTGCGTGGGCGTCCTCTAGCTCCTGTCGTAGGGAGCTTTCGGCTGTGAGGTTGGGGACGCCTAGATCACCTGTCGACTGGCGCAACTCAGCCAGTTCGGTCTCAAGTTCCGAAATCCGGTCTTGAAACTCCAACACCATATCGTCGGCAGAATGGTCGGAGACCAGCAGTTCGGCTTGGTCGGCCCGCTCTTCAGAGCGATGAAATCGCTCCTCCCAATCCATGGCCCGCTCCTCGGCCTCTCGAACCTTCTGTTGAATGGCCTCGAGTTGCTCTTCAAAAATGGAGGTCGAGCCGCCCACAGTCGCCACTTTTCGCTCGGCTTCAAGAGCCCGTTCCTCGGCCTCGTGAAGGGCGATTCGCGCCGCATCGAGCCTGGCTTGAACGAGTTCGAGTTCAGGGGAAGCTGGAGCGGTCTCACCACTGGCGCTCGAAAGTTGGGCTTCGAGATCAGCGATCCGGTTCATGGCCTCTCGAAGAGCCGCTTCATCCGGCTGCGCAGTCTCTCCACCGGCCGACTCTAGAGCCTGGGCCAAGGCGGCTTCCAAGTCGCTAACCCGGCTCTTGGCGAGCAGGGCCTCAGCCAGGGAACTCTCCAGCTCTTGCAAACGGTCGCGAGTCTCGCGGAGTTCATTCTCGAGTTGCTCCGTGTACTCAACTCCGGTGGCCTCCTGGGCCTCCAACAGAGCTCGTTCCAGTTCCGCGATCTGCTCGAAGGCATCGAGCAAGGCTTGAGATTCATCCCCGTCCTCTGTTGCCGGCAGAGACCCGCGTGCTCCCGCTTCTGCCAGAGCGGCCTCGAACTCCGCCAGTCGATCTTGAAGATCCGCTTGAAGCTGGCTCTTCTCCAGCTCAAGCTCGGCGACTCGCTCTTTGAGCTCCGTCAATTCCGTCAGGTCCGGACCCTCCGGAGCCTCCTCCTTGAGAGCCAGCCGCTCCTGGAGTAGCGACACTTGGCTCCTGAGATCGTCGACCTCAGCTTGAAGCTCTTGAACATCAGCGGCCCCAGCACGGGCCTCTTCGAGGTCCCCGCGCAAACGGTCGATCTCTTCCTGCAGCGCCGAGACCGACTCCGAGGAATGGTCGGAGGCAACGCCACCGGCGAGCTCAGCGAGACGAGTTTCGGCCAGACTAGCCCGCTCCTCTTCTTCCTTGAGCTTGATGTCGAGCTGCCAGATCTCTTGCATCGTTGCTTGAGCTCTGGTCTTCGCCTTCGCTAGTTTTTTCTCGGCTTTCGCCAATCTTTGCTGGAGGTCTCGAAAAGCTTCGGGCGTGACCTCAATGCCCTCTTCCAAGTTATCGGTGGCCATATCCATCCTAATCTTCACAGGGCGCTTTCGACGATAGGGTGGCGGATCCTCGACTGATCGGCAACGCTTTGGAGCAAACTTTTGGCAGGAGATCTCAAGGTCGCGAAAAGGGGACTCTTCCCTGGGCCCAAAATGACAGTCGCCTATGAGTAAACCACGCGCTATTAGCGGATTCCCAGAATGGACTCCCGCCCAAACTCTGGCCGAGCAAAAATTCTTACGCAGAGCCTGGGCTATCTATGAAAGTTACGGTTACACCCCACTCGACACTCCCGCCGTGGAACGGGTAAAAACACTCACCGCCAAGGGGGTCGTAGACAAAGAGATCTACGCGCTCGAAAGGCTCCGAGAAGAGTCCCGCAGTGGCAAAGAGAAGGAACTAGGGTTGAGATTCGACCTCACGATTCCACTGGCGCGCTACGTCGCTCTTCACTTTGGAGAGCTGAGCTTTCCCTTCAAACGCTATCAAATCGGCAAAGTCTGGCGCGGAGAGCGCCCCCAAGAGGGCCGTTTTCGCGAGTTTTATCAGGCGGACATCGATGTCATCGCCGAAGGGAAGCTACCGCTCCACTTCGACGCCGAGATGCCCCGAGTTATTTTGGAGATCTTTCGAAGTCAAAATATCAAGGCCAGGGTCCGCATCAACAATCGCAAACTTCTGACCTCGCTCTACCGTTCGCTCGAGATAAGCGACGAGAAGCTTCCCGACGTGCTCCGCGAAGCGGACAAGCTCGAGAAAATCGGTGCCGACGCCCTGCGCTTATCGCTCTCCGAGTTAGGCCTCACTGCGGCCACCACAGAGTCCTGCCTAACACTGGCCTCTACCAGCGGTCACTTTGACCAGATCCTAGCCAAAATTCAGGAACTCGGGCTCGCTGATGATTCCATCAGCGAGGGCCTAGCCGAGATCGAGAGCGTCGCCAAAGCCCTGTCCGACCTATCCAACGATGAGTGGTGTCTCGATCTCGGGATCGTCAGGGGACTCGACTACTACACAGGTACGATCTACGAGACGAACCTGATCGACCACCCCCAACTCGGAAGCGTCTGCTCAGGTGGCCGATACGACGACCTCGCTAGCGGTTTCATCAACAAGTCGTTGCCGGGAGTGGGGATCTCCATTGGAGTGAGTCGCCTGATCTCCCACCTGTTCAAAGAGAATGCCTTACCAACCCGGCGGCAATGCCCAACCGAAGTCCTCATCCTACTCCCCGACGAGCAGCGACGACCGGACTGCACGGCGATCGCCACAAAGTTGCGCCAGCACGGCATCCCTACCGAGATCTTCCATCTGCCTCAGAACATGAAGAAGCAACTTCGCTACGCTGACCGAAAAGGAATTCCCCGAGTTCTTTTCCCTCATCAATACACCCCGGAAAAGCCCATGATAGAGGTCAAGGAGCTTCACAGCGGCGAGCAAGCCGAGTGGCTGTTGGACGATTGGCTCGCTGAGGCGGCTTTAAAATAGTTTTAACAACGCGCTAAAAAGAACACAAACATTTCACATCCCGGAAGCAGATTGTTGATAAGCGCCTGCTAGACTGTTGAGGAAGGTAAGGTGTTTAGACATGTTCAGTCCCATTGGCGGCTCCAGTTTTCAGGCTACTGCTGGCCTCAGTATCAACATTCAGCGAGGCGGTGGCATCGGTGGCCAAATTCCACCGGTCGGCGATGGCGGTTGCCCCTGTGCTGGAATCGGCGACGGTTTTCATCCGTCCTCGGAGCTTGCCCAAGGTGGTAGCCCTGGCTTTGGCTTGTCCCCCTTTGGACCGGCCGGGCTCAACAGCTTCGCCAGCCAGCTCGCATCCAGCCCCATGCCGGATTGCACCCAGTTTCTCAATACCGAACACCCCTGGTCCAATGGGATAGGTGGCCCCGACAACTCCCTGCCTGCCGAACTGCTCGGAGTTGGCGGCGGGGACATGCCAGCACTGCTCGATGGCGGCGGCCTCCCCCCTATAGGAGACGGCTCGCTCACCAGTCAAGCCCTCATGATCCAAGCCGCATCATCGGATGCCAATCAAGCCGCTCTCATCGGATCGCAGACGGGCTCTCTGGGTTCGCTAATGGGAGCGCAAGGGACGGCATTGGCAGGGGTCAACCCGCTCATGTCGGGGCTCATGTCCAACTACGGATAGAGGCTATTCAAGCGAGTCAGTCCCGCCCCTCTGACGTATCGCCCGGTCTCCCGCCGCGAGCCACCACAGCCCA
>CAZVVF010000218.1:0-6756 GCA_964630575.1 uncultured Burkholderiales bacterium
ACCGAGATTCGCTCCACCCACCATCCAGAGGCGAACGTCACCAGCGAAGCGGTTGCAGCGATCGGCAGATAGGTCGCGGCGGCTGTCGCCGACGAGAGCCCCTTTTCGCCAAAGATCGCCACAGCGTGAAAATGCAGTCCCGTAACCAGCATGGCCAGTAAACCGATCCCCGCCGTCGCCACCCAAAAGATCAGCGTGCGCTGAGCTTGGGCTTTGGACATCCCTTCAATGACAACATCTTCAGAAACGGCCACCTTGTGGTCCAACACCCTTCCGTCGGTGGCCAACCCATGCTCCTCGGGTCGATGCCTGGCAAAGACGAAAGCGATGGGTGCCATCACACCAGCCATAAAGGCCGCTTCCCAAAGAAAACTCCCTCGCCACCCGTAGTTCTCGATCAAAAAATGAAGCACCGGTGGAAAGCAACCGGTGCCAAGAATCGCCGAGAGCAAACCCACAAGACCCATGATGCGACCACGCTTGGTCATCCACCACTGGTTGATCATGGTCACCGAAACCAGCGTCATAGAGCCTTGCCCCAAAAAGCGAAAGAGCACCAGCACCAGGGCGAGAACCCACAAGGCCCTCATCTGACTGGCCAGAACCAGGGCCCCAGCCAAGGCCAGCGAGACGCTGGTCAGAGCCTTGCGGCAACCATACTTATCCACGGCCGAACCCATGCTAGGCAGAAGGAGACTACCGGCCAGGGTGGCTACCATATAGAGGGAAGCAAAGACCGTTCTGGAGAGTCCAAACTCTTCCAGGAGTGGCTCTAGTACAATCGATATGGCATAGGTTTGGCCGGGACTTGAAGCGACCAAACCCAAAGTTCCAACAGCCATCACTACCCAGCCGTAAAAAAACGGAAAGGATGCAACCGAAAGGGGGCCCGAGCGCTCTTGTGACATAGCGAGTGTTACCATGGCCAATCGATAAGTCCCCTCGGTAGCAAGCTTTTGGCCCCTGGTGTTCGAAGGTCTCTGCTTGTCTCAATATCAGCAGCAAGAACGGGGTTCCGATTCTGACTATGAGCGCTACCTCCGCGGGATGGACGCTTCTATGCAACAGAAGGTGGCCCTTACAGCCGCGCACCTCTTGAGCGAAGGGTGGTTGGCCGATATGGGTATGGGGTCTGGAACCGGTAGCGATGCGCTAGCCGCCCTCTATCCCAACATCCGGGTCACCGGTGTCGATATCAATCCCGAGATGGTGGAGAGGGCAAGCCAGCGTTACCAAAGGCCCAACTTAGACTTTCAAACGGGAAATATCGCAGAGCCGTGCTTTCATGAGGAAACGCTCGATGTGATCTTCAACTCCTCTGTGCTCCACCACGTGACGACCTTCAACGACTACGACACCAATATGGCCGAGGTAGCCATAGCCAATCAGGTCCTACAACTCAAGAACAACGGAAACCTCATTATTCGAGATTTCCTTCGACCCGAACCCGGCTTGGTACGACTGGAACTCCCCCCCCAAACGGCCCATCTGTTCGAGCGCTTCAGCAAAGAGTTTCGCTTTTTGCGACCTCCCGAGGAACGCGGCTTCCCCTACACAGAAGTCGCGAGTACGACACCCCCTTGGAGATGCTTCGAAACCGAGGCGCGTTTCGCCGTCGAATTCGTTTTGAGAAAAGACTACACCGCGGACTGGGACACCGAAATCCTGGAAGAATACACCTATTTCACTCAAGTGGAATTCGAGCAGGTCTTCCGAGCCCAGAGCCTTCGTATTCTAGCCTCCACACCTCTGCTGAACCCTTGGATCGTCCGCAACCGATTCGAAGGGAAATTCAATCTCACAACAACAGAGGGCGAACCGCTCCCCTACCCGCCCACCAACTATCTTGTGGTGGGAGAGAAAGTCGAGCCCCACTTGGGTGTGGATTTCATTTGCCAAGAAAAGACCGAACCGGTCGGCTATCTTCAGTTCACCCACTACAAGAATCGTCAAACCGGACAGGTTCGCGATCTCGTGCGCAGACCCAACGCCACCTTGGACGTGATACCCTATTTTCAGCAAAACGATGAGCTCTACGTGATAGCGCGCAAGAGCTATCCCCGTCCCCTTCTCAAGCTTTGCCAAGGTCGCCTCGATGGCGCCCGCTCTCCGGCCTACGTCACCGAGCCCATTGTCTTGATTCAGGGGGACAAGCCGCTGGCACAAACCGTGGAAGAAGCCCTGCAAGAGAAGGTCGGAATCAAGTCTGAATGGCTAAAGACTTTCTCCTTTGGCTCCACCACCTATCCCTCCCCGGGAGGGCTTCAAGAAGAGGTTCGAGCGGTCTTTGTCGAGATCGAGCCAGTCTTGACCAGCCAGGCCCGCGAAAAAGTCCGGGCGGTATCAGCACGGCAGTTGCTCAGAGCCGCCCAAGTCGGTGGACTCCCGGATTCGCGGCTTGAACTCCATTGCTTCGAACTGTTGCGCTCACTCGGTCTCGGCGGCGTTAGCTGGATTGGAGAATCCCTCAACCTCAGCGCTCAACACGCGCGGCCGACGAACTCCACCGATACGGTTCCCAGGCACAACATCAGGCGACTCTTCGAACGAACCGATGAGAGTTCACAATTTCTCCATCTCGGGCATCGAACATTTCTGGAGACCAAAGCCAACGGAGACCCCTTGAGCGCGTCATCGCTCGAATACGTGGAACCCCTTGAACTCAGCCTCAATACAGTGGCTGTCGCACCTCTATGGCTCAACGACGGAGTCGTCTATTTCGGTGTTTTTGACGACGACTTTCCCGCCGTTCAATGCTTCTCTGGTCACAGCAACCTCATCGTAGCCCCCGCCTGGAGAACCCCAAAAACGGTTCATACCCTGTTAGAGTTGGAACAGTTCACAGAGGACCGTTTGCGCCTGCAACACGGCCTGCAAGTGAGTGAGACCTTCACCCTTGGCGGCCCCTATTTTCCCAGCCCCGGGTCCACCCCAGAGATCGTCTACCCCGTGGCTTGCAACGTCTCTGGAATTCTCAAAGAGGCCCCAGAACCGCTGATCTGGATACCCATTTCAAGCCTAGTCGAGAGCTTCGAATCGTTGCGCGATGGGCACCTCAAGGTGCTCGCCTCACGGGCCTCACGGGCACTCCTTTATGAGCCAGGGGGTCGCTGAGAAGCCGAACCATCAATCCTGCAGCACGTGCTCCAGCACGCCTTGCCAAATCCGCTCGGGGTAGTCCAGATGGAGGTGATGGCCTCCGCCTTCCAAGGCCAAACACTTCAGGTTTGCGACCTCTTCCTCGCGCCCCAAGAAACTGGGCGGGGGTTCCAGTCCATCGGACGCTGAAATCAACAGCGTCGGGCAAGTGATCGCTCTCAGGAATGCTCGCACCTGATTCTCGCTCAGGCGAGAGCGACTCGGGGCGCGCGCTGACGGGGCGTAGGTAAAAGCCCAACCTTCATCGGTCTGTTCTAGGGCCCGTTGGGCGAGGCACTCCGCGCTCACCGGGAGCAAACCACGCGAGGTCAAACGCCTGAGTGCCTCATCGCGGGTCTTGTAGAATCGGCGTCCTCGGGAAGGGCGGTAGAGCAAGGCCTTGCTCAGAAGTTTGGGAGCATCCTCTTCGGGACTGGTGAAGGGCCCGAGGCCCTCGATCAAGACGAGATTGATGATCCGCTCGGGAAAAGTTCCAGCCGCCAGAGCGCTCACGGCAGCCCCCATGGAATGGCCCACCAAGCAAAACCGCTCCCAGCCCATGTCGTCGGCGACGGCAAAGACCTCGGCGACCCAGTCCACAAAATGATAAGCCGCTCCAGGTGGACGGTGATCAGAGAGTCCGTGACCTGGAAAATCCACGCAGACGAGATCCAGGCCCTCCAAATAAGGAGCCAATCGGTCAAAGGTCCCCGCGTTATCAAGCCAACCGTGAAAGGCCAGCACGGGTACATCGCCCATCCTCCAACGTCGGGCAGCGAGGACCCCAGACGACCCTTCTAGCCTGATTTCTTGGGGAGTCATACCTAGGTTCGGTTCTTGAAATTTCACTTCCTGACCTTAGCATGCCCGGTTCACAAAACCAAAGAACTCAACGCCACCGTCGTCATGCTGGGCTCTTGCGGTAAGAGCGACCTCAAGAAACTCTGTTGGTCCCCGGTCGCAATCGAAGGGAGCTTTGTCGAAAGAGTCGAGCGACACAGCCGATCCCAGGTCGCGTCCGATGTCCAGTCTCTACCCCTACCTCTTCCAAGTCTTGATCTGGATCATACCCCGCAAATCAGCTTTGTTCTAGGCTATCCCTGGCCGAAGGCCGATATCAACAAGACCGAACGGAGGTATAGAACATGCAAACTCTAGAAAAAAGTAAAGAGAAAACACTTTCCCTTCAAGAACAAAACGAACTATGGCCAGACTTTCGGCGCATGCGCGAAATGATGGAATCCTTTTGGCAACGACCCTGGTCTTTACCGGCACTTCCTGGTCAAGCGCTCTCGGTCAATATGTTCCGAGACGGTTCTAACCTGGTCGTTGAAGCCCACCTACCTGGGGTCAATAAGGCCGACATCAAAGTCAAGATCGAAAATTCGAGCTTGACCATCGAGGCCGACCATAAAGAGGAAGACAAAAGGGACGAGAAAGAGCATTTCTTTCGGGAAATTCGTCACCAGCACTTCTTTAGGAGAATCCCTTTGCCGATGGAAGTCGACGAAGAGAACGCTAAGGCCACCTTCGAAGGTGGGGTGCTGCATATGAAGTTTCCGATTCTGAAACCGGATGCCGCCACACCTAAAACCATCAGCATCGACTGAAGAGGGCTCTCTTCCCCAGTCTGAGGCGTTCCTGTTTATCGGGGACGCCTCTTTGATAGCTTCGCTCGCGGCTTTGCGAGTCTCACCACGACAATCTCTCTGAAGTGCCAGCACAGGCGCGGTCCCTTCCCTGAAACTTGCGAACACCTGGAATAGAAGGTAATTTTGGGCCATGGCCAAGGAAAGATTACCCGTAACATCGGCTGTTCGAGCGCTCCGAAAAGCGAACGTAGAATTCACCTGCCACCCCTACCCGTACGAAGAACGAGGTGGAACCAAAGTGAGTTCGCGCGAACTGGGTGTGCCGGAGAATCAGGTCATCAAGACCCTCGTCGCCCAAGACGAGAAGAAAGACTCCTTCTTGATTCTGATGCACGGCGATCGCGAAGTCTCATTCAAAGAGCTTGCCCGAATCCGAGGGGTGAAATCCGTGACCAGCTGCGACACCCAAACGGCCCAACGACTGACAGGATATCAGGTCGGTGGCATCTCGCCTTTCGGCACACGAAGAGCCCTGCCCGTGTACATCGAAGAATCTATTTTGAGCCTGGACCGTCTTTTCATAAACGGCGGGAAACGGGGATTTCTCGTATCCATGACTCCTGATGATCTGATGCAACTCTTGCACGCCACTCTGGTGAGAGTCGCAACACCGTAGAAGAGAATCACCCACCCGCTTGCAGTTTGTGCCCAGCGGGGGAGTTTTCGCCGGCGCTGCTAGTCGTTGCTGGCCACCCAGGTCTTAGCCGAATCCAATTGATCGCTCGGGAAATAGCGCGCCTCTACTCCCAAGAGATGCCGACCGGTAGAGACCAGGCGCCTTTGCCAAGCCGCCTCTCCCACAATAGCGAGTCGCTCGATCTTGCGCTTGACACCGACCACAAACTTCACGTGAAGCCAGAGCGCTGTGATGTCACTCCAGCCGTGAAAGTCTTGAGCCTCTATCAGAAGCCGCACTCGTGTGGCACCTTGAATGGCGTCGGTCACACCTTCGATGAGTCCACGTTCCATCTCTTGCCCGAGGGCTCCGGATAGGGTGACGTGGAGATGAGCCAAGTCGTCTTGCACATCGGCCGCGATCGTCAACGCCGTCGTCTCGGGCTCCTGTATCCAAGCTTTGGCCTGGTCTTGCTGGTCCCAGCCGAAACACTTGACAGGGCAAGGAATAATGGCCCCAAAAGCCTGAAGTCCTTTAGCCACCCAATCGTGAGGGGTCACCACAGCAATCTTCCGAAAATCACTCAGATGCTTGAAGCCGACCTTCGTGTCTTCCCAGGCCGCTCCCAACTCATAACGCTCGAACTGTGGACCCAGAAAATACAAAAGCCCAATCCTTTGGTGAGTCTCTAGCTTTTCATCGACTGCTGGTATGAGGACGTTGCGATAGTCATCGGCACTCACCACTCCCGTAGCCTCAACCCCCAGGACGTCCGCCTTCATTCCTTCGAGAACTGTGATCATGTCTTCCTCCAGTATCTTATTGAGTCGTTTGAGATGATCTTTGAATCGGCGAAATTCCTTTAAAGTTGATCGGTATCCTTCCGCCCACGACTCGGCAACTGAATGGTGACTCTCGTCCCTTGCCCGAGCTCGGAGCGGATCCACATCCGACCACCAAACTTCTTCGTCGCCCAGAAGGCTTTCGTCAATCCGAACCCCGCCCCCATGGTGGGCTTATCCGCCACGTTGCCGGCCCGATAACCATAACCCACGACCTTGGAGATCTCGTGCCGTGGAATTCCGCGTCCGCTATCCTCCACGGCCAACCGAACAAACTTCCCATCGTCCAACAATCCCGCCTGAATAGTGCCGCCCGCTTCGGTGTACTTGCGCGAGTTGGCAATGAGGTCGCGCAGAACATCGACAAAAACGGCTGGCATGACGATGACCTCACCATCCACGCTCTTTATATCCAAATGCACTAGGTAATCGCCCGCTTCCTGGGCGGCGATGTTGTAGACGATGTGATAGCGGCCTTTGGCATTCTTCTCGACAGCCGCCAACATTT
>CAZVVF010000219.1:0-6755 GCA_964630575.1 uncultured Burkholderiales bacterium
CGCACAGCCTCCAGGGCTTCCTGACCGTTCGTGACCACCTCACAGACACACCCCTCCTTCTCCAGCAGCTTCGTGATCAGCCTTTGGTTCACTCGGTTGTCTTCAGCGACCAAAAGTCTGGCTGGTTTGCTGGGGGCCACGCGCACCGAATCCACCGTGATGAGCGGTACCGAAGCGACTGTTTCCTGGGGTAGGCCACGGATGATGGCAAGAGTTTGGTAGAGCGCCTGTTGCTTGATGGGCTTCGTGAGGAAACCCTCAAATCCGTCGTCCTTCAGAGCCTTGGCATCGCCCTGTTGAGGCAGCGAGGTGACCAGAATCAAGCGGACGTTGTTCAACTCCTCTCTAGTCCGTACCTGGTGAGCGAAATGAGCACCGTCCATTCCCGGCATCTGGAAATCGACCAAAGCCATATCGAACATCTCGTCCGAGCCGATGCTCTGCTCGAGTAGGGACAGACCCAGAGCGGCCGAGTCGGCCTCCACCGTCAGGCAACTCCAAGCCCGGAGTTGCTCCCGAAACACTCGCCGGTTCGTCTCATTGTCGTCGACGATCAGCACTCGGGAGCCACGGATATCCCCCAGAGGAAGACTGCAGACAGCCGAACCATCGGCCTCTTCGAATTCCATCGTGAAGCTGAAGATCGAGCCCTTGCCCACCTCACTCGTGAGCCCAATCTCGCCGCCCATAGCGTGCACGAGTTTCTTGGAAATGGCCAGCCCTAGACCGGTCCCGCCGAACTTTCGAGTGATCGAAGTGTCGGCTTGGGTGAAAGCGTCGAACAGGGCGGCTTGCTTCTCCGCTGGGATACCGATCCCGGTATCGTGAACCTCAAAGCGAAGGAGCCGGTTGGTCTCTGAACTCTCGGAGTCCAAAGAGGCGTGGAGCGAGACCTCACCCTGGGCGGTAAACTTGACGGAATTGGAGAGCAGGTTCAACAGCACCTGACGAAATCGGGAAGGATCACCCTTGATATAGACGGGTACATCCTGGTGAATCAGAATGGGAAACTCCAACCCCTTCTCGTGGGCCTTGAAGGCGAGGAGATCACCAATGTCTTCGATGGTTGCCCTCAGATCGAACTCCACCATCTCTAGCTGAACCTTCTCGGCCTCTAACTTGGAGAAATCGAGGATGTCGTTGATGATGGTCAGCAAGCCCTCCCCACAGGTCGAGATGGTCTCGGCATAATCTCGTTGGTCGTCGCTCAGTTCGGTGTCGAGCAGAAGACCGGTCATCCCGATCACTCCGTTCATGGGAGTTCGGATCTCGTGACTCATAGTCGCCAGAAAAGTGCTCTTTGCTTGAACCGCCTGAAGGGCCTCGTCCCGAGCGACCACGAGTTCGCGCGTTCTCTCTTGAACCTGGCCCTCGATCATCTGATTGGTCGCTTCCATATTGGCCTGAGCAGAAGCCAACTCCATGAGTTCCTTGCGACTGCGATCGCACCATAAAACAAGAAAGGCCACCTCAAAGAGAACCCAGCAGACATGCTCGAACCATCTCCAGTTGTTCGAGGAAGCCACCCCGAATATCGACTGAGGAAAGAACATCCCCCGCAAGATGTGATCGGCTGTGGTGATAATGGTCGCTGGTACAAGGACTCGCCAATCTCGATAAAACGCCAGAAAAGCGAGTGAGCCGAAGATGTGAAAATGGGTTTCAATCCGGCCGCCCGAGAGGTGAATGAAGAGGATCGAAAAGACCATTTGGGCACAGCCGACGATATACTTGTTTCTCTTGCTGAGCGGCTCTCGGATGATCTTGAAAGCAGGGTAGAGCGCCAGAGCCCCACCCAGAATCAGGGCCAACCAAAAGTGAATGTGGATCGACCATCGTGTCCCCTCCCAAGCGTACGGCGAGATGAGCCAAGCGACCAGGATGGCGGCGATCCACTCCGCGATCAACAAGCCCATGAAGACCTCATTGATCCTGCGATCCCCGGTGCTTCGGTATTTGCGATGAATCTCTCGACTACGAGCTAGTGTTCCGGATTCTAGCGACGACAAAACTGGTCTCCTTCCGATGAGAGCGGGCAGCCGTAGACCGCTACGGTCCTGGTGGCATCTTTGGCCTGGGCGAGATGCTGCTCGATCGCTTCGAGCCCAATAGAATCTCCCTCGTGGCCCCTTGAGGGGGTAAGGCCACCAGCGAATCGCAACTCCCCATCCGGCCCGTAGAGGAGCGCTTGGCCCGAGGTGAAGCAACCAAAGGCTTGAGCCCAGCGACCATCGAGGTCACAGAGCGTGACCACACCGCTCAAGGCTTGAGATTGCTCCCAGAGGGAAGCTCTGTGAAAATCGGGGGCACTCCCTGGAGGCTTCACGAACAAAACGAAAATTTTGAGTTGCTCTCTCTGCTCCGGCGAGAGGCGCTCGATCTGGCGCAAGGTGGCATCGGTGCAAGGGCAACGGGGGTGAGCCAGCAGAACCAGACTGAACTTTGACCCTCTCTCTAAGCCTCCAGGCCAGTGCATCGGCGCTTCAGCTGGCCGGCCCACTTCACCCTGGTAGGCGATCAGCGAGCCGAGGCAAAGCAGAACAAACAGTCCCCACAACATCTCAGAACGGGTTACCAACAACGCTCGTCCTCCCCCCTTTCAAGCAGATAAGCATAGGGTAACACGAATCGGTCTCAGCATCTATGCGCAAAAAACAGGCCGTCTGGGAGGCTATTCTTCTACCGCTTCCGGCCTCAAGGCGTGATCAATGGACGCGCCCGGAGCGATACGAGAAAACCGCACAGATGGCCATCATCACACCGCACGCGGCCAGCCCCACCTGAAAGGCCGGAACCATACTCGCGGCCCCCAATTCAGCCACTCGATCGCCACCACCCGGTATCAAGGCGCTAAAGAGCGACTCGATGGCGGCCACTCCCAGGGCTTGCCCGAGGTAATACAGCAGTCTCAGGGTTCCCGACGCTGCCCCCTGCCTACCTTCGGGTGCCAGACCGAGAATGCGGCGATTGTTGGGGGCCAAGTAGAGTCCGTAGCACAATCCGATCAAGGCCATCGCCAGCACCGGGCCGAGCAAACCTTGGCGCCCCGCTAGGGCGGCAAAGACCAGCATCACCAACGCCCCGCCCGAGGCTGCTAGGGTGGAGAGCGAGGTGCCCCCCCAACGGTCTGCCAATCGACCGGCCTGTGGGCTGACCAAAACGTAGACCCCGCCCAGGACCAACAAGGCCAAACCGGTAGCGGCTTGGCTCAACCCTTGCACGTAGCGCAGGTAGAACGGCAACAAGAACATGGTACCGGCGACAAAGGCCGAAGCGAAAAAATTCGCCGCATTGGCGTGGAGGAACTGGACCTGTCTCAACAGTGACATGTCCAACAAGGGATGCGAACAGCGCCTCTCCCAAGCAAAAAAGGCGACCAGAATCATCACCGAAAGCAGAGCCACCACACCTGCCATCAGCGAACCGGGTCCCGGCCTGGAAGCGGCTGAAACCGCGTAGATGAGCCCTGTGACCCCGGCCATAGACAAGAGCGCCCCAGGGAAGTCAGCCCGCCAGTCCCCTTCGGTGGGAACTTCTGGGACCTTGGCGGTCAGCAGGCCAAGGCAGGACACAAACCCCACCGGAACATTGATAAAAAAGACCCATCGCCAACCCACCGTAGCCGAGAGCAGTCCCCCTACGGGAGACCCCAACAAACTCCCCAAAGCCGCTGCGGCACTGAGGACCCCGATCGCTCGACCACGCTCCTCAGGTGGTACGTAGCGCCCAACAACTGCCATGGATGTGGCCGAGAGAGCCCCGCCTGCAACACCTTGAAACAACCGAGCAGCGATCAGCGCTTCCATGCTGGAGGCCAAGCCGCAAGCCAGCGAAGCGATCGTAAAAGCTAGGAATCCTCCAGCCAAAAGGCGCCTAGGTCCCAAACGGTCTGAGAGTTGGCCAAAGATCAGCACCGTGCTCGTGAGCATCGCCGAGTAAGCCAGGACCACCCAGACGCCTGATCCCGTACCGGTTCCAAAGTCGGTAAGAATGACCGGTAAGGCCACATTGACGGCGCTGCCGTCAAGAATATTCATAAAAGCCGCCGCCGAGGCCGCCCAAAGAAGAGCGCGGTGGGAGCGAGGACTCAAGAGGCTTCGGAACCAGACCGCTCTCTCTCGGCGGCGACGTAAGCGAGCAACTCACGGGCGAACTTCGGATAGATGCGCAGGCGCTTCAGATCGAACGCGGTGGAAAGGCGTTGCAGCCGCACCGAGTCTCCGTCAACAGCTTCGTAGGGTCTGACCCCAGCGAAGAAAAAACCCGCCTGCTCGGCGAATTCCCAGAGTTGCGGTGTCCCTGGTTCAGAGAGCGGAAGGTCGAGGTCCACCACCTCGGCGTTCCCGATCTCGCAGAGGTCGTCGGCCGAGCGGAGGATTTCCGGCCAACGGCCAGGATCGGCATCCGTCACCCGGATCAGCCCTTTGGCCTGAGAGCGGTCGAAGGTGACACGGAAGGTCCCCGACTCTCCCATCGCCCCACCCTCGAGCAAGGTCAACTCGCGCCCCAAGGCTTGGTATATTCGAGCGATGATCTCTCGATGTCGCGGCGGCACATAGACCTTTGCCGCAGGCGGCGGACCCAGGCTCAAAAAGCAGCTCAGGTAAGATTCCCTTTGGGGCGCAACACCATCGTCTACGATGGCCTTAAATTGGCGAGGTGGACAGGCTGCTAGGTCTAGCCCACAGGGAACCGCCCCTAGACGCACCGCTTCCCGCTGGCTGACCGGATGGCTTGTGACCGGGTTGGAATACACTCCATAGAGACCCAACTCCAGGGCCTTTTCCGCCAATTTGCGAGTCAGTCTCTCCATAAGACCCCGCCCTCGGTGGGCCGGCGACACCACCAAGAGGGCCGCTTCTGCGGTGGGTACGGGATCGGGTCGTAGCAACCCAGCGTGGCCGACCACCTCTCCATTCTCAGCCACAGCGACAAAGCTGATCACCTTGCCGCTACCGATGAGATGGAGCAGCCCTTCGGGTCGATAAAAGCTATCGTTCTTGTACGAATACCCGTAGGAGAGCCAGAACACTCGGGAGACCTGAAGCGCCTCCTCGGCTCGCATGAGTCGCACCTCATAGGTTTGCTCTGCTGCTCGTGGAAGGTCGGTCACGGTCTGTTCTGGAGCAGGCTCCACGGCCTTACCCATGTAGCGAGTGAGCCGGAGTTCTTTGCCCGAGCGACCATGGTTGATGAACTGAACCTCATCCACAGCGTGGCTTATTAGCTTCAAGCCCACTCTTTGAAAGTTCTCAGGGTTGTTCGGCTCAGCGGGAACCGAAGCCGGATCGTAGGGAACTCCCTCATCGCGGATCGAGACCGTCAGCTCATTTCCGTCCACCGAGCCCTCCAGGTGAACCGGGCCCAAGCGCCCGTCAGGGTAAGCGTGCTGGGCGGCGTTGGTGAAGCCTTCCTCTACAGCAAGTTCCAGACTGAGGCCATCCCGCAGATCAGAACCTGCCAAAACCTCCATTTCACGAGCCCAGCTTTGAGCCATTCCCAGAAAGCGGAGATCCGCAGGCACGGTGAGACGAGAGTGAAGACCCTTACTGATACTGATGGTTTGCGGCATAGAGTGCTTGCGGCTTCGGTTCTGCGAACACCGTTCCTGCGCTGTGGACCACCATAGAGAGAGCTCCCGGCTCCGGCCGTCGGAGAAAGAATGGAATTCTTGAGGGCACTTGTGCTAAGCTTCTAAGATGCCCATGACCAGTCCGAACAGGCTTGCCGGATACCCCGCCCTCCACCACCGGCTCAACCGACCGGTGGACATCGTGTTGCTAGCCCACACCGCAACGGAGCACCCCTGAGAGATGGAGACTCCCTCTCACCTCGACCTTTTCCTCAGACAGCAAGAAACCGAAGGGGTCGTTCAATCACAGGGTCATTTCACAATGGCAAAAGAGCGAGCCCTGAGCAAAATCGCAGAGTTCCAACTGCCCTTTCACGGAGCCTGGGTCGTCAAGTTGATCCAATGCGCCGCCACGAGCGGCAGCGCACCCATTCGCGTCGATCTCGTGGCTAGAGAGAGTCGGTTTTTCTTCCAGGCAGACTGGTTGAGCCTGGAAGAAGTCGAGCGCGAATTCTTCAACCCAGCGACCGACACCGATTGCGCCCTGGGCCACCTTTTGAGCGCCCTCTGGGCCGTGGGCTTGAGGGAAAAATGGGCCTTCCAGATCGGCACCAAGGGTGAGGATACAACTCTCATTTGGGACGGTCAAAAGCTCAACCGCGTGCAAGCCCAGAGACACCACGATTGCACCTTGGTCTCGGTCACCCAAAGGAGCAAGGAGTCGGGAGCTTTGAGCTGGGTCAAGAGCCTTGCCAAAGCCGGCTCTCTGAATGCCGAGATACTCACCACCTTGACGCGCTGGTGCTACACCTCACCCGTCCCCCTCACCGTAGACGGACGTCGTATCGACACCCTCTATAACTGTCCCAAACACGGCGTGGGTCTCAGCAGCTTCCCTCTCAGCATAGGCTTCGGCTCAGGGGCCCTCCCCGACGTTTCGATCCCGCTGGGAACCTACCAGGATGTCCCAGCGGCCCAGGACCCAAGGGGACCGAGCTTCGTTGCCGTCAAGACCCCCACAGACTACGTGGGCTTGCGCGCGGCCAACGATAAGTCCAGAGGCCAGCTGCGCCCCGTGGCCAAAGCACCGGTACCCTTTCTTCTTACGACCCACTTCAAATGGGTCAAGGATGGCAATAAACAGTCCTGGGAACCGAGTTCAGAGACATCGACGATCCACTGG
>CAZVVF010000220.1:0-6734 GCA_964630575.1 uncultured Burkholderiales bacterium
ACGAGCCCTCTCGGGAGTCCCGTAGAGATTGGCGAGACACGGGTAGCGCGTCCCCTTGACATTGCGAAAGAGCAACGCCGGCGCTTGACTGCGATAAGCCCGGCGCTGGATCATCCCGAGTTCGAGATGGGGGTCGATCTCACAATCCACCACCACTAGGTCACCTCGTCGTTGGAGGTCGTTTACACATTCAGAAAGGGAAGAATAGGCCATGGCTTTAGGTTATACCCGCTGTGAGTCGGTATAACCGTACCGGCCCACGCAGGAGCGAGGGTATCGATCTCCGTAGCACAGGCCATGGAACATATCCACGTGATCTACTCGACTCACCTCAGCGCCGAAGAACTCGACAGCGCCGTTGGAATGGTCGGCCAACAGTACCAAGGCGCCAACCTGGTACAATGGATTCAGAGCCCCCTGCCTACCCGAGCCTCCAACTGGACAGGGACCTGGAAGACCTTCGAAACGCTCCCTACAGCGGATCAGCTTTCGCCGACCCCAAAAGAGGTCGTCTACGTGGCTCGCGACCCGAGATTGTTCTCGGCTCCCCGCCACATCGTCCCGGCCTCCCACGCTCTGGAGAGTCTGAGCTACGAAGTCGCCATGGAATTGGTGGGCTTCTTCGGTCATCCGATCCACCCGGGCTTCATCCACACCCTGGGTGAACGGGGCATCCCTCTAACCCTGCGCGGGTTTGACGGGAGCACGAGAATAGAGATCCCGAGAGGCGCTGCAGCACCGGTGGTGTACTCCATCGCCGCCAAGAGAGGGGTTGTTCTGATCAACATTTCGACCCCGGACATGTGGAAACAGTCAGGGTTCCTGGCCAAAATATTCCACAGTTGCGGTGAGCTCGGGCTCTCCGTCGACCAAGTGAGTGCCTCGGAATCAGAAGTGACCATCACCCTCGACGTCGACAACGAAACGCACACCACCTCGGCCATCGACACCCTGACCAAGACACTCAGCCAGTGGGGACAAGTCAGCTTGGAATCACCCTGTGCGGCAGTCACTCTGGTGGGGGCTAGAATCCGCTCGGTACTCACCCAGCTCTCCCCAGTGTTTCAGCGCTTCGAAGAGGAGAGGGTCTTTCTCATCTCCCAGTCGGCCAGCGACCGCAACCTCACCTTTGTTGTAGAGCAGGCCAAGGCCGACAAACTCATGCGAGATCTGCACGCCCTGCTGTTTCCGGCTCCAGTCGTCCGCACCCAAGCAGAGGCCACACCCTTTCCTGACACCTCTCCCTGGTGGGTGCAAAAGCGCGAAGCTCTTCTCAAGATGAGCCGTCATCAAAAGACACCTTTCTTTCTCCTCCATGAGCCAACCGTCAAAGAACAGTTGAAGACCCTCACCTCAACCTCAGGCTGCGACCGTTTTCTCTTCGCGATCAAGTCCAACCACCACCCAGAGCTCCTGCGAACCGTCCGCGAGGCGGGGGTCCGTTTTGAGTGCGTCTCCCCGCAAGAGATCGACCATCTGTTCACGGTTTTCCCAGACCTGACCGGTGACGAGATCCTCTACACTCCCAATTTCGCCTCCGTAGACGATTTCCGCAGAGGGTTTGAGCGCGGAACCTTCGTCACCCTGGACAATCACTCGCCCTTGGATGAGCACCCCGACCTGTTTGCCGGCCGCTCCCTGGTTCTGCGCATCGACCCCGGTCGCGGTGAAGGTCACCACAAACACGTCAAGACAGCGGGCCGTGGCTCCAAATTCGGAATCGACATGGAGTCCATCGAGCGCACCAGAGAGCGACTCCTGGAACTCGACTGCAGGGTGATAGGCCTTCACTGCCACGCTGGAAGCGGGATTCGTTCCGTCCAGCCTTGGCTCCGCAACGCGCGAGTCCTGGCCAGTCTCATCCCCAAATTCCCAGAGACAAAATTCTTGGATTTGGGTGGCGGCTTTGGAGTGCCCGAACGAGCCGGTGAGGCGAGCTTAGACCTCAGCCAACTCAAAGAAGGGCTCGACCCCATTCGAGAAACCTATCCGAGCCTTGAGATCTGGCTTGAGCCCGGCCGCTATATCGTGGCCCAAGCCGGGGCGCTACTGACCCGGGTAACCCAAGTCAAGAAAAAGGGCGAGCAAACTTTTATCGGGGTGGACGCTGGAATGAACAGTCTCATCCGTCCCGCCCTCTATGGTGCCTACCACACCATCGTCAACCTCTCCCGGCTCAACGAACAGCGAACCGTTCAAGCGGACATTGTCGGACCCATCTGCGAGACCGGCGACGTCCTTGGCTCTCAGAGACTGATGCCACAGAGCCGACCCGGAGATCTCTTCTTAGTCGGAAATACAGGCGCCTACGGACGGGTCATGAGTTCCCACTACAACATGCGCGAACCCGCACCGGAGCTTTGGTGGACCGGAAGAAAGTGAACCCAGATTTAGAGAAGGATTCCGACTTGCCCGCCAGAACAGCCTCCAAGCTTTTAAGCCAGTTCAGCGTTTTGGATCCCTGAGGTCGAGGCCTGAACCCCAATGGAGGATAGAATGGATACTGATACGCTCACGACAGTGCGACCCGATGGCAAGAAATTCTTAGTCTCGGCCAATAAGCCCGAAAAACGAGCGACAGGCACGCCCCAAATACACCTGGCAAGCCTGACTTTCAACACCAGTCGCGGCCCTCAATTTATCGATATCACCGACCTTGTGCAAGAAAACCTTGAACTCACCGGTATCGCGGAAGGGAACGTCTTCATCTACTCCCGCCACACCACCGCTGGCATCGTTGTGAACGAAAATGAGCCTCTCCTGATCAAAGATATGTACCGATATCTCGAGCGCCTCGCCTCGCCGTCGGAAGACTACGACCACAACAATTTCGATGTTCGAACGGTCAATATGTGCGACGATGAATGCGCCAACGGGCACGCCCATTGCCAACATCTCACGATCGGTTGCTCCGAGCACGTACCCGTCATGGAGGGCAAGCTCTCACTCGGTCAGTGGCAGCGCATCTTTCTGCTGGAAATGGACCGCCCCCGCACCCGCGAAGTCTACCTTCAGTTCTTCGGAATCTAGACAGGAGGGCGGCTGGACCAACGGTCCAGCCGCCCTCTTGGTCTAGGCGAGAGGAAGGCTATCCTCTTCCCCCAACTGGTCGCACTTCAGGACTCCATCAATGAGCCTGTAGGTCCAACCAGAGTTGGGGCATTGGAAGGTCCCGTCTGCCGACTCCTTGAGTCGAAATCCGTGACGCCCCATCCAGCCCTTCTGCCGGGCGGGGACGCCTAGCATCAAGGCGTAATCCGGCACATCACCACGAACCACGGCGCCGGCTCCAATAAAGCAATATCGACCCAACGTCGCCCCACACACGATCGTTGAGTTGGCACCGAGAGTGGCTCCCCGCTTCACCAGAGTCTGAAGATACTCGTTGCGACGAACGATCTGACTGCGTGGGTTGATGACGTTGGTAAAAACACAAGACGGTCCACAAAACACGTCGTCCTCTAGGATGACCCCGGTATAGAGAGAGACATTATTCTGGATCTTACAATTGTCTCCAACGCTGACATCGGGAGAGACCAGAACGTTTTGACCCAGGATGCAGTTCGCCCCCAGCTTGGAATTCTTCATGATGTGAGAAAAGTGCCAAATCTTGGATCCCGCTCCGATCTCACAGGGTTGATCAACGTAAGCACTCTCGTGCACAAAATAGTCTGTCATAAACTCTCTCTTTCGTAACTTCCACTCTTTCCACCGTGCTTTTCGACCAGACGAGTGGGCCCAATCACCATGGATTTATCTAGAGCTTTCAACATGTCGTAGAGGGTGAGCGCCGCCACACTCACCCCGGTGAGCGCCTCCATCTCCACACCGGTCTTGCCCGAAGTCGAGACGCTCACTCGAATGTGAACGCGATTGGGCTCTTCCAGAGCGATCTCGCAATGAGCGGATTCGACCGGCAACGGATGGCACAGAGGAATGAGTTCGCTCGTCTTTTTGAGACCCATGATCGCGGCCAACCTCACCGAAGCGAGAACATCCCCTTTAGGCGTATTCCCGGTGCAGAGAGCTTCGTACGCGGAAGAACTCATCTCGACCCAGGTCTCAGCAACGGCGCGGCGTGCCGTCACACTCTTGTCGGTGATATCCACGATATGGACCTCGCCCTTGGAGTTTAAGTGGGTCAACCGGCCCTGCATGGGTTCTACGGCGTCTCCCAAATGAGTTGACCCGCCTCAGAAAAATCGTAGTCGGGAAATCGCTGGGTCGCGGAATCGCGAAAACTGCTCGAATTCATAACGGCCAACAGAGCCCGTAGGGGATAGAGACTCAAGAAGCGTTTGGGGAATATAAAATCGAGGCGCTCGGAGATACAGGGAATAAAGTCCAAGCCGAGGGAACGAGCGGCCGTTGATATCGTAGGCCCGGCGTCTGCGGTCTCACCCTTGACCGCCGCTGCGATACTCATGTGAGTGTGAGCGCTCAAGTGGTAGCCCGAGATCTCAGAACTCGCCACCCCTAGTTTTTTGAGGTGATAGTCGAGCAAGGACCTGGTCCCTGACCCAGGCTGCCGGTTGACAAACCGAATCCCTTCGCGAGAGAGATCCTCGAGCCCGCGTATCTCTTTGGGATTGCCCTGCGCAACGGCCAGTCCCAGCCAACGCTTGAGAACCTGAATGACGACCACCGGCTCATCCCAATCCCAAGCCTGCAAAAAAGGAACGTTGTACTGCCCGGAGGCTTCATCAAAAAGATGGGCTGCCGCGCCGTGACACTGGCCACGCTTGAGGCAATCCAGACCGGTTCGACCTCCCACTGCAGCGGTGTGCAATCGCACTTGAGGATAGCGGTCGTGAAGATGGTCACGAAGGAGATCGTAGGTGATATCGTGAGTTCCGAGGACCAAGAGGTGACCTGTGAGATTCTCACTCTCGCGCAATCGAAGCACGTCAACTTTGGCCCCTTGCTCCAAGGCGGCCACATCCGAAGGAATCCGAATCAGGCCGTCGGCCTTCAGCAAACTCATGAGGGTTCCGTGCCCACCCGATTCGGCGACCGCGATGGCCCTTGAGTTCACCACGCCCATCTTGACTCTCAAAAACTCCTCGACGCCGAGAGCCGATTCGACGCCCAAAGCGAGCGTTGCCGACTGCTCCGGCCAGGGGCCGCGGTAGTCGCGCAGACGAGCCTTTGACAGGCTCCGAATCGCAGGCAGTCCAAACAGGCAAAAGCCCAAATAGGCCGGCACCAGGTGGGAGGACATTCCCAACACGGGAGTGTCACCCACGAAACCGAGAACGACGGAGTTTCCTGGGCGTATGGCCACTCCTCGCAGGGTGCACTCCCCCACCTCCGCCAGAGATTCAGCGAGCAGCGCCGTTCCCCGCTCGTGCCCAGCGCAGAGCACCAACAGGTCACAACGCCCCTGATGGCTCTCCAGAGCCGAAATCACGACATCCCGACGCTCTTCGATGGGTGGATAGCGCTTTGTGAGAATATCGTATTCGCCACCCAAGGCGGCCAAAAACGGCGAAGTATGGTCGATCTTTTGCCCGGCGATGGGAATGCGCCCGGGCTCTACGAGATCGCTCCCGATAGGAACGATCCGAATTCGGGGCTGAGCCTCAACCTCAAACTCACTAATTCCGCCTGCGATCAAGGCCCCGAGGTCGAGCGATCTCACGCGATGGCCCTTGGGGAGGATCACCTCTCCAGCGGCGAGGTCCTCACCGATCGGCCTCACGTTTCGCCAGGGCGCCGAATGACGGCTGATCTCCAACTCCTGGTCATTGGTGGAACTCAACTCAAAAAAGGGCACCACCGTATTGCAGCCCTCAGGCATCGGTGAACCGATCTCTACGAAGGGAAGGCCCTCTCGCAACTCCACGACCAAGGGCCGCTCAGGGCTCGCCCCCAGCGTCATGTGAGAGGCCATGGCCAAGCCTGAGGTCGCCGCCGCGTAGTAATTCGGTGAAGAGATCCCCGCGACCACGGTTTCGGAGGTCAGTCTCCCTATCGACTCCTCAACCCCCACCAGTTGGCCAGGCAACTCCCGCGATCCCCGGCGAAAATCGAGATCACTCTCCCAGCGTTCGAGCGCTTCATCGAGCGGGATATCGCTGAGCCTAGGCGCAGAATCAGACACTTGCACCGATCAACTCCTCAAACAGCTCTCGGGTCAGCGCCGGGTTGGCCGCTCCCTTGGTTTCCTTCATGACTTTGCCCACCAAGACATTGAGAGCTTTTCCTTTGCCCTCTTTGAACTCGGCCACCACAGCCGGATTGTCGGCTAGAATCCTCTCCAACATAGGCTTTAGCTCATCGCTGCTCGAGAGTTGCCGCAAGCCGAGCTTGTCCACCACCAAGTCCGCCTCGCCGCCTTCAGTAAAAAGCACCTCAAGAACCTTCTGGGCCGATTTCGCGCCGACCTCGCCAGCATCCACCATCGTCAAAAGCCGGCCGAAGACCTCTGGGGTCAACCTCGACTCAGCGAGGGCTGTCTCCCTCTCGTTGCTCAAGCGCGAGATGGTGTTGGCCATCCACTTAGCGACTTCACCGGCGTCGGCGCCAGAAGCCACCGTCCGCTCGAAAAAGTCTCCAAAGAAAGCTTCGGAGGTGAGATACTCCGTGGCCTCGGCGTCCAGGCCGAACAAGGTGCTGTAGCGCTCCCGCCGAGCTGCAGGCAGTTCGGGTAGCGCGGCATCGACCTCGGCGATCTGGGCCTCGGTGAAAACGAGTGAGGGCAGGTCTGGATCTGGAAAGTAGCGGTAATCTTG
>CAZVVF010000221.1:0-6711 GCA_964630575.1 uncultured Burkholderiales bacterium
GCTCATGGATGAACTGAAAATGGTGAAGGAGATCCTCGATCCGGCCGAGGTCATTGACGTCGGGGACGCCATGACCGGCCAGGACGCGGTCAAGAGCGCCCAGGCCTTCGAGGAGAGAATCGGCCTCACCTCCGTCATCCTGACCAAGCTCGACGGCGACGCCAGGGGAGGGGCGGCCCTGTCCATCGTCTCGGTCACGGGAAAACCGATCAAATTCGCTGGAGTCGGAGAGAAGTTCGACAAGCTCGAGGTTTTCCATCCCGACCGGATGGCCTCCCGTATTCTGGGGATGGGCGACGTACTCGGGCTCATCGAAAAAGCCGAACTCACCATGGATGAGGACGAAGCGGCCGCGCTCGAAGCCAAGATCCTTGAGAACAACTTCGATCTCAACGACTTCCTCAACCAGATGAAGCAGATTCGCAAACTCGGTCCCCTGCAAGACATCATCAAGATGCTCCCTGGAGTCGGAAACAATCCGGCGCTCAAGGACCTTCAGGTCGACGAAGGCCGATTCTCCCGAATGGAAGCCATCATCTGCTCGATGACCAAGATCGAGCGACGTCGACCAGACGTCATCAACGCCTCGCGCAAAAAGAGAATCGCGCTCGGTTCAGGCAACGAGGTTTCCGAGGTCAACCAACTTCTCAAACAGTTTACCATGCTCCAAAAAATGATGGAGAGCCTCACCGGAGGCGGTGGAATGCCTGGCATGCCAAGGTTGCCAGGCATGCCAAAACGTGGTAAGAAGCCCAATAAGAATAAAAAGGGCAAAAAGAAACTCAAGGGAATAGGGCTGCCCTTCAAAATGCCCTTCCGCTAAAGAATTGAATTTGAAGGTAAAGGCTGCTGCGAAGTTATCCTCGTCAACAGCTTCACAATGGAGGAATACAAAATATGGTTAAGTTGAGACTGACTCGCGTCGGAAAGCGCAAGCAACCGAGCTATCGTCTAGTAGCCGCCAACTCGAGAGCTCCTCGAGATGGTCGCTTCATCGAAATTTTGGGGCACTACAACCCCATGGTAGAACCCGCTACTCTCGTTCTTAAAGAAGAGCGTATCCTAGAGTGGCTCAGCAAGGGTGCACAGCCCACCGAGGCCCTGAAGCGCCTTCTAGTTCGTGATGGACTATGGAAAAAGCACAGCGGTAAAGACCACGTCTATCCGGCGCCAGTCAAAAAAGCTGCCGCAGAGCCGGAAGAGGGTTAAGCTTGTCTACCAAAGCACTGCTTGAGTACCTCGTTACCCAGTTGGTCGATCACCCCGAAGAGGTCGAAGTGACCGAGTTCGAATCGAAGAACAAGGACACGATGCTGGAACTCCGGGTAGCCGAATCCGACACCGGTAAGGTCATCGGAAAAGGTGGACGCATCGCCCAGGCGCTGCGAACGGTCGTCAAGGCTGCCGCACTAAAGAGTGGACAACGGGTCTCCGTCGAGATCATTTAACCCGCCAACGTGAGTTCAGCTTTTCCGTACTGGGACAGCCTCGTCAATATTGGCAAGTGCGTCAAGCCTCATGGGCTCAAGGGTGAGATCGGCGTCAAAGCCATCACTGATTTCCCTGAGCGCTTTGAACAGACCGAAGTTGTCTTTGCACATCAGCGAAAAGATCCCGTAAAAAGACTCGAAATAGAAGCCGTCAGAGACCACTCTGGCGGCTTTTTATTGAAGTTTAAAGGGATCGCTTCTATCGCTCAAGCGGAAAAACTCAGAGGGTTCTTTCTGGCCGTCCCCGAGGACGAACTCGTCATCCTGGAAGAGGACGAGTATTGGCACTGGGAACTTGAGGGCCTCAACGCCTTCGACCCGGAGGGCAACAGAGTCGGAGTCCTCACAGAGGTGATCGAGTCAGCGGCGCACGATCTGTATCTGATCAAGAAAGAGAGCGGTGAAGAATGCCTCGTACCGGCGGTTCACCAATACGTTCCTGAGATAGATATTCCGCAAAAGCGGATCGTTGTTGTCATCCCCGAGATAGAAGATTAGCCGAGCGATGCAAAGAATCGACATCATCACACTGTTCCCCGAAGTTTTTGGGCCGCTACACTCCTCAATCCCCGCCCGTGCCCAAGACAAGGGAGCCCTGGAACTTCACCTCCACTGGCTGCGCGAGTACGGCACCGGACCCCACCACCAGGTCGATGACACCCCCTTTGGAGGCGGCCCCGGCATGGTCATGACCTGCGCCCCCATCTTTGAGTGCCTCGGCCAGATCCCTGACAGTCCTGAACGGATCGTCATCTACCCCACTCCGCAGGGCACACCGTTCAAGCAGCATCACGCCATCAAGCTGGCCAGAGCGTCGCACCTAGTTTTTCTCTGCGGACACTACGAGGGGGTCGACCAACGAGTGCGCGATGAACTCGTCGACGAGGAATACTCCTTGGGCGACTATGTTCTCTCCAGCGGTGAACTCGCCACCATGGTCATGGCCGACTCGATAATCCGACTCCTGCCTGGGGTCATCAAGCCCGAGTCCTACGAGCAAGACAGCTTTTTCAAGGGTGGGCTGGACCACCCACACTACACAAAACCAGCAAATTTCCAAGGGCTTGAAGTACCCGAAATTCTTCTCTCCGGTCATCACAAAAAAATCAACGAATGGCGAGACTCCAAAGCACGGGAAATAACCCGCAAGGTGCGACCGGATCTGTTGCAGTAAGTTTTCAGATTGGCCCGAGCGGGTATCAGAGAGTTTGCGACAATTATTCTGTGCATTGAGAGTTTGAAAGGATACCAATTTCCATGAGCGACAAACGGTCTACACCATCTTCCACAAAACCGAATCCGAGCGAAAAGGCAAGCCGACCTCGGAAACGACGACCCGTGGACAAGCGAACTGGAATGACCGCGGAGATCCTGAGCAAAGCTTTCGTGGACCAACTTCAGTACGCCCAGTGCAAAGACTTGGAATCGTCCACCCCTCACGACCTCTTTCGAGCCGCAGCCTTCACCGTGCGCGACCGGCTCATGCAGAGATGGATCGCCACCCAGCGAGCCTACAACGAAAAAGACTCCAAACGCGTCTTCTATCTGTCCGCGGAATTCTTGATGGGACGCCTCCTGGGCAACAACTTGCTCAACCTCGGAATCTACGAAGAGATGAGCAAAGCTCTCAACAAACTGGGACTGAACCTGGAGGATATCGAGGAGACCGAAAACGACGCAGGCCTAGGCAACGGTGGGCTCGGCCGACTGGCCGCCTGCTTTCTCGACAGCTGCGCAACCCTCGGCCTGCCGGTAACCGGCTACGGAATTCGCTACGAGTTTGGCATCTTCCGCCAGGAGCTAGAGTCCGGCTACCAGGTTGAAGCGCCCGACCAATGGCTGCGCTACGGAAATCCTTGGGAGATCGCCAGACCTGAGTACACCACCAGGGTGAGATTTGGTGGTCGTACAGAGGCCTTTCTCGACTCCACGGGAGCCGTGAGAATCCGCTGGATCGACACCGAAGACGTCTTGGGCATTCCCTACGACACTCCCATCGCCGGCTACGGAAACAACACGGTCAACAACCTGCGATTGTGGAGTTCCACCGCCGACAAGGACTTCGACTTCAAATCCTTTGACCAGGGAGACTACGAAGCGGCCGTACGCGGAAAAACCGAGTCCGAGAACATCTCCAAGTGCCTCTACCCCAACGACAACTCCATGCAAGGCAAAGAGCTACGCCTCAAACAGCAGTACTTCTTTGTCTCCTGCTCCCTCCAGGACATCATTCGCAAACACCTGAGCCTACACTCCGACTTCAGCCAGTTCGCCGAAAAGACAGCGATCCAACTCAACGACACGCACCCTTCCATGGCCATTCCTGAACTGATGCGCCTGCTGCTCGACGAGCATCACCTAAACTGGAGCGAGGCCTGGAAGATCACCCAAAAAACGTTCTGCTACACTAACCACACGCTCCTCCCAGAAGCCCTGGAGAAGTGGCCGGTCTCCCTCTTCGAGCGCCTACTCCCCCGTCACCTCGAACTGATCTACGAGATCAACGCGCGCTTTCTGGACCAGGTGAGAAAGAAATATTACGGCCAAACCGATCGAGTCGACCGCATGTCCATCGTGAGCCAAGAACCTCGCATGATCCGAATGGCCCACCTCGCCGTGGTCGGCTCGTCGAGCGTGAACGGGGTGGCCGAACTCCACACCGAACTGCTGCGAACCAGGGTCCTTACGGACTTCGCCGACATGTTCCCAGACCGCTTCAACAACAAGACGAACGGCGTCACGCCCCGTCGCTGGATCCAACACGCCAACCCAGCCTTGACCACCCTTCTCGATCAGACGATCGGTCAGGATTGGAAGAGCGACCTCGAGAAACTCTCCGAACTCGAAAAGAGTATCGACAAGAAGTCTGTACGCGATCGATTCCGAAAGGTCAAACTCGAGGCCAAGAAGCGATTGGCCGCCTTCATCTCCTCCCACAAAGGAATCGAGGTGGACCCGGAATCACTCTTCGACATTCAGATCAAACGTTTCCACGAGTACAAGCGCCAGCACCTCAACGTGCTGCACATTATCCACCTCTACAACGAGATCAAGAAGAACCCCGCAGTCGATGTCGTTCCTCGAACCTTCATCTTTGCAGGCAAAGCCGCCCCTGGATACTTCCTGGCCAAGAGGATCATCAAACTCATCAACTCCGTCGCCGAGGTGGTCAACAACGACCCCGACGTAGACGGTCGTATCCGAGTTGTGTTCCTGGAGAACTACAGCGTCTCACTGGCCGAGGTACTCGTTCCCGCCGCCGACCTCTCCGAGCAGATTTCAACAGCCGGTTACGAAGCCTCGGGAACCGGAAATATGAAGTTCGCCCTCAACGGAGCGGTCACCATCGGTACGCTCGATGGAGCCAACGTTGAGATTCGCCAATGCGTGGGTCACGACAATTTCTTCCTCTTCGGAATGACAGCCGAGGAAGTCTCGGAGAAAGCCGCGAGCGGCTACAACCCTTACCTCGAGTACGAGAGATGTCTCCCCTTGAGAGAAGTGATCGACCTCATCGCCCACAATCACTTCAGCCCTGAGGAACCCAACATCTTCCACCCCATACTCGACGAACTCATCCGTTCGGACAGGTTCATGGTCATGGCTGACTTCTGGGCTTATATCAAATGCCAGGAGACCGCGGCCAAAGCCTACACCCGCAAGGACCACTGGGCCACCATGGCGCTTCGCAACATCGCTCGTTGCGGCAAGTTCTCCAGCGACAGAACGATCCACCAGTACGCCGAAGAGATCTGGGACATCGAATCTGTCGAAGTGCAGATCCCCTAGAAAATCCACAGAGCAACGAAAGAGGGCCAACTTCGGTTGGCCCTTTTTCATTTCCGGAATCCAACCTCGACAAAGTGCCCTCTCCCGGAGGAAGGGCTGGCAAGCGAAGCAAATCCCGACCTCAGCCGGATCATTTCTGAGCATGCGGAGGATTCAGTAGTTCAACACTTGAACTAAACAGAAAGAATGATAAGTATGCCCGCCTGCTCAGACCGTTGCTCTGGGTGCCATGAATTACGACAAGGGTTCGATGACCAGCGTGATCGAACCGAGCCAAGGGAGCATAAGTAAATTGCCAGCCTACAATTGCCGCAAATGCAACGGACTCGTGGATCCTACCGAAACGGTAAGATGCCCAACTTGCAGCGAAAAGAACCCACTTCTCTGCTCCAAATGCTCTGCACCGATCAACCATCACGACATCCACGAAGTGGAGAAGTTGAAAGTCAAGAAGCCCCTCTTGTGCAAATCCTGTGGGGTCGACAACCAAGTCATCAAATGCGCCCTCTGTAACGTTGGGCTGGTTCGTCTTCAGGGCGAAACGGTCAGCCCGCTCGAAGGCGCCAAGGTGTACCACAAGAAGTGCCTGGAGAAACGTCGCGAAGCGGTTGGCCTGGCCCACAAAACAGCCCCAGCGGCCGCCGGGATCTGTCTGCTACTAGGAACCGTTCTTCTCTTTACCGGCACCAAGACACTGGCCGCCGCCGCCGCAGGCGTTGGACTGGTACTCTATATCGCCGTCAAAGTCTTCGCTACGATTATCGAACCTCGCTAACCGTTCTTAAGTTTGGACTACAAGGCCAAACGGTCCAAGACAACCTGACGGAGATCCTCTAACACAGAGTCGATAAGATCCTTGTCTGGGCCCTCGGCCATCAACCTTACCAGTGGTTCAGTTCCCGAAGCCCTCACGAGCAAACGTCCCTCTTCACCGAGTCTAGCTTCGGCTTGGCCTATCGCCGATTGGACTTCGCTATCGAGTTCCAGACGATCCTTGTCGACGCCAGCCACGTTGACGAGTTGCTGGGGCATCTCGGGAATCTGCCCCACCAGAGCCGAGGCCTGGAGACCTTTGGAAGCGACGATCCCGGCAAAGACAAGGCCCGCCATCATGCCATCGCCCGACCAGTGACGGTCCAGCAACAGAATGTGACCGGACTGCTCTCCACCCAAAATCGCACCGCTTCGGCTCATCTCTTCAAAAACGTAACGGTCTCCAACCGGTGTCCGAACAAGTTCAATCCCCAGATTCCGCATCGCGATCTCAGCACCGAGGTTGCTCATCACGGTCATCACTACCCGGTCTCCGACCAACCGCCCCTTGGCCTTCAACTCCGAAGCCATGACCACCATCATCTGATCGCCGGTGACAGAATCCCCCTTCTCTGTCACCGCGAGACAACGGTCCGCATCCCCATCGAAGGCGAAACCA
>CAZVVF010000222.1:0-6690 GCA_964630575.1 uncultured Burkholderiales bacterium
GTCTGATCGCCGATGGTGATCTGTTGTTCCTCCATCGCTTCGAGCAACGCACTCTGAACCTTTGCTGGGGCACGATTGACCTCGTCGGCCAAAATGAGGTTGGCGAACAGGGGACCGCGTTTGACCTTGAAGTCCCCAGTGCCAGGATTGTACACGCTGGTTCCCGTGAGGTCGGCGGGGAGCAAGTCTGGGGTGAACTGGATGCGGTGGAAGGTGGCCTTCAGCGTGTCAGCGAGAGTTTTGAGCATCAGCGTCTTGGCCAGTCCGGGTACACCCTCAAGGAGAATGTGTCCTTTGGCGAGCAGGCCGACTAGAACCCTGCGAATAGCGGGCTTCTGCCCGACGATGATGGTTTGGATCTCGGTGTTGAGGCGTTCGGTGAGGTCCCTGGCTTCGAGGGCGATCTCTTCGGTTAGTTCTTTTCTTGTTGTTGCGGTGCTGCTCATATGAGTGTTCCTTTGTGACCTGCCACTTACCCAAAGGGCGGGGTGGTTCACACCCGGCGTCACGTGTTCATATTGTACCTCGCTCGAAACAAAAAGTTTCGAACCGGAGCAGTGCCGTTTTGGTGGTGGCTCGTAAGGTCCTTGTTGCTGAGGTTTATGGCAGCGTCAGAGGCTGGACAATAGCAGCCTGGATCGATTCGAGCGAACTAGGCCGAGAGTCCGAGTTCGTGGACCTCGTATTGGAAGGTCTCTCGGCCCACCATCACTCTGTCGGCGATCCACTCTAGCTTGAGCGCCTCGTGGCGAGGTAGCTCAGGGGCGACCACGAAGAGCCGGCCAGGGCTCTCGTTGCAAACGAATTCGAGGGCCTCTTCCCAGCCCATTTCCCCGGAGTGAATCAGGATGACGTCCCGCCCCATCAGACTCGTCTTGGCGGGATCGTGGAACTCGGCGTTGGGGACCAGTTTGGAAACCTTCTTGGAGAGAGCTTGGCAACTCGGGGAGGCCACTAAGATCGGGGTTCGCATTCGCGACTCCTCGAGTGCGAGTTTGATTTTCTGTAGGTATGTCATGAGTATTCCTTTACCGCGACTGATACCCCCAGCCTAAATCTAACATTGTCATGATTAGTGGGGAAGTGTCAACACGGGGGTGCTGGGGGCATCCTGTCGGTATTATCCCTTGGGAGCGGAGAACCCGATGACCATTGGGATTGCTCTTCATCGATCAACGCTTGACAGGATGCGGGTTGCCATGATGATCCATTTTGGCTAGACTATCGGGCAACTGCCCGCCAAGGGCGCTTAAGGAAGGTCAGTAGATTGTCTGAAAAAGAAGAAGGCATCGAAGTAGAAGGAACCGTCGTAGAGGCTTTTCCTAACGCAAAATTCAAGGTTGAGCTCGACAATGGGCATGAGGTATTGGCTCATGTGTCCGGAAAAATCCGGCGCCACTTTATCCGCATATTGCCGGGTGATAAGGTTACCGTTGAACTCAGCCCATACGATCTGACGAGAGGTCGGATCACTTATCGTTTCAAATAGTCGGCGCCTGTTTGCCGAGCTGAGTGAACCAAATGTTTGGGTCTAGCGGGTCTGCCATAGTTTAGTCGAAGGGTCGTTGTTTCATGAAAGTTTTAGTTGCTGATAAGCTTCATCCCGATGTGGTGGCAGAATTGGAGAGCCTGGCGGATTCTTGCCATTACGAGCCAGGCTTGAAGGCTCAAGATCTGGTAGAGGCCGCCACCGATAGTGACGTGCTGATCGTGCGTTCCACGAAGGTCTCCGCTGAGGTCTTCGAGGCCGCCAAGCGATTGTCGCTGGTCATCCGCGCTGGAGCCGGAGTCAACACCATCGATCTGGGCGAGGCTTCGAAGCGAGGAGTTTCAGTCTGCAACTGCCCCGGCAAGAATGCCGTGGCTGTTGCCGAACTGGCGATCGCTCTGATGCTCAGTTGGGACCGCCGGATTCCTTCGGGAGTCGCCGCTCTGCGGGACGGTCGCTGGGAAAAGGGAGATTTTTCCAAGGCGACTGGGATTCAGGGAAGGACGGTCGGGATTATCGGTCTTGGCTCCATTGGGGAGGCTGTGTTGCAGCGCCTCAGAGGGTTCAACGTCAAGATCGCGGCTTGGTCTCGCTCCCTCACCCCGGAAAGAGCGGAACAGCTCGGAGTCGAGTTCTGTTCGACCCCTTTAGAGGTTGCCCAGAAGAGTTCTATCGTGTCGCTCCACCTGGCTTTGGCCGAGGCGACTCGAGGAATGCTGGATGGGGCTTTCTTCTCTGCTCTGCAGCCGGGGGATATCTTGGTGAATACCTGTCGCGCGGAAGTGGTTGACCGAGCCGCCCTCAAGGAAGCCTTGGATAGGGGCGTCCTGCTGGGGACTGACGTGTTTCATGGCGAGCCTGCGGGCAAGAGCGAAGCTTTTGACGACGACATCGCCCAGCACCCGAACGTCTATGGCTCTCATCACATCGGAGCCTCGACGACCCAGTCGGAACTCGCCACGGGCATGGAGGCTGCGCAAATCGTGAAGGCTTTTGTGGCCGGAACCCCGTTGCCCAACTGCGTGAACGTTCGGGTGACTCCGGAGGGTTGTCCCAACATCGTGGTTCGTCACGAGGACCGAGTCGGTGTCTTGGCCGGTGTTTTTAAGTGTCTCAAGAGTGCTGGTGTCTCGGTGCAGGAGATGGAGAACACGGTGTTTGAGGGGGCTCAGGCAGCCTCGGCTCGCATCGTGTGTGACAAGTGCCCTTCGGCGAAAGACCTGGTGGCTATCGAAGCCTGTGACGGCGTTTACTCGGCCCGACTTTCGAAGTAAGTACTCTCTTCCTTGGCAAAGCTCACTGTAGAAGATTTGGTCGAAGGCGTTCTGGCAGCCGATCGTCGCTGCCTTGGGCGGGCGATAACGACTGTTGAGGATGGAGGCGAGACCTCTTGGCGCCTGCTCAAGAAGCTCTCTCCCCACATCGGACGGGCTTTTCGCGTGGGGATCACCGGTCCCCCAGGCGCCGGGAAGTCGACCTTGGCCGATGCTCTGGTGCGAGAGTTGCGCAAGCGCTCTCTCAAGGTCGGAGTGATCGCCGTGGACCCTTCCTCACCCTTTACTGGTGGGGCTCTTCTCGGCGACCGGGTGAGGATGCTCAGGGCCACGGAAGACCCCGAGGTTTTCGTTCGGAGCATGGCGAGCCGAGGCTGTCTGGGCGGGCTCGCTCGAACCACCCAAGAAGCGGCGGATGTTCTGGATGCGGCTGGCAAGGATATCATTCTCTTTGAGACCGTAGGAGTGGGCCAGTCCGAGTTGACGGTGGCTTCGGCTTGCGACCTCACCGTTGTGGTGATGGTCCCCGAGGCTGGCGGAATGGTTCAGGCCATGAAAGCTGGGGTGATGGAGATCGCGGACCTGTTCGTGGTCAACAAGGCCGACCGTCCAGGGGCCGAGGAGATGGAATTTCAACTCATCGACGCTTCTCGATATTTGATCACAGAAGGTCGCCGCCCACCAGTCCTGAGGACCTCGGCTCTTCGGGATGAGGGGTTAGAGGCTTTGGTCGATGAGATGCTCGCTTATCAAAAATGGCTCGCCGAGGGAGACCGTCTCGCCCAAAAGCGTCGCTCCCAGGCCAAGACCCGAATTCGAGAGTTGGTACGCTCGGCCTTGGAAGAGAATTTTTGGGGCCGCCCTGAGATTCAGGAGTCTTTGGAGGAGGCTGCCAACGTCTACCGCGAGGGAGATGTCAGCCTGGCAGAGGTGGCGCAAAGATTCTGGATCTCTGTGCGAGACTCGGTGGGCGAAGGCGACATCTCTTTCGTTTCCCAGCCCTAGCTATACCGATGTGCGAGCCTTGAGTTTTTCGCTGCAGGAGGCTTTGGCGACCGAGAAGAAACGCGGGGCCCGAGAGGCCTTCAGGTACTCGGTTCGACCCTTCGAGGTAATTCGAGGGTCAAAGTTAGCTCTTAGATGCGGAGTGAAATGGCACGCAGACTGAAAATTTTATTGGCAAAAGCAGGCTTGGATGGTCACGATAGGGGCGTCAAGGTTGTGGCCCGCGCCCTGCGCGACGCGGGTATGGAAGTTGTCTACACTGGACTTCATCAAACCCCTGAACAGATTGTGAACGCGGCTCTTCAGGAGGACGTGGACGCTGTTTGTCTGTCTATCCTTTCGGGCGCCCACATGACTCTTTTTCCGCGAGTTAAGGAACTCATGGACGAGGCTGGGATAGGCGAAACACTTCTTTCGGGCGGTGGTATCATCCCCGATGACGATATGGCAGAGTTGCACTCCAAGGGTGTGGGTCGGCTTTTTGGTCCGGGCAGTTCGCTCAAGAGCATCGTAGAGTATTTCGAGGAAGAGATTCCTCGCAGGCGTGAGTTGCGATAGTCCCGTGGACTGGCAAACACTTTTTAATTGTAAATTGACGACCGACAGGCATGGCCTGCGAGCAGAGGAGTTCTGAAATGATAATTCACGAATACCAGGGTAAGGAATTACTGAAAGAGATGGGCGTTCCCATCCCTGGCGGCCAAGTGGCCCACACGCCAGAAGAAGCGGGTAAAATCACCGCGGACCTGGGGAAGCGGGTCGCTGTAAAGGCCCAAGTTCATATCGGTGGTCGGGGAAAAGCGGGCGGTATCAAGTTGGCCGACAACGCTGAGGAAGCTGTCCAGAAGGCCGAGCAGATCATCGGCATGGACATCAAAGGCTTGACCGTTAAGAAGGTTCTGGTCGAAGAGGCCATCGACATCGAGACGGAGCTCTACCTGGGCATCACGCTGGACCGCTCCAGAGGCACTCACGTGATAATGTTCAGCACTGAGGGTGGAGTGGACATCGAGGAAGTTGCCGCGACTAAGCCTGAGGCGATCGTGAAGGTTCACGTGGATCCTCTGCGCGGATTGCTCCCTTATCACATCCGTCAGGTCTGCTACGCCTTTGACCTGTCCAAAGCCGACCGCAAGTCGTTGGGGACGTTTGTAAAGACCCTTTACAAGCTCTACATCGCCAAGGACTGCACGATCGCTGAGATCAACCCGTTGGTGGTGACCAAGGATGGTCGTATGTTGGCCGCTGACGCCAAGGTTAGCTTTGACGCCAACGCGCTCTATCGCCACCCTGAGCTTGCCGAAATGGCCGAGATTTCCGAAGAAGACCCGCTTGAGGTTCGTGCCAAAGAGATGGGCTTGATGTATGTCCGCCTCGACGGTGAAGTCGGAATTATCGGCAACGGAGCTGGTTTGGTCATGGGGACCTTGGATGAGGTCAACCGTGTCGGCGGAAAGCCGGCCAACTTCCTTGACGTTGGAGGTGGAGCCTCCTCTACGGTGGTCACAAACTCTCTGGGTTTGGTCCTCTCTGACCCCAACGTGAAAGGTGTTCTCTTCAATATTTTCGGGGGGATCACACGGGGCGACGAAGTGGCCAAAGGTATCGTTGAGGGCACCAAGGTGCTGGATCTCAACAAGCCACTCGTTATTCGTCTTTCGGGAACCAACGAGGTTGAGGGCCGAAAGATTTTGTCTGATGCTGGTATCGAAACAGCGGCGACCATGGAAGAAGCGGCGGAGAAAATCGTCGCTCTGACCAGAAACTAAGGAGTCAAAGATGAGTATTCTTATCGATAAAAACACAAAAGTTCTTGTCCAGGGCATTACGGGTAAGGAAGGTTCCTTTCACGCTCAGCAGATGATCGATTACGGCACGCAAGTCGTAGGCGGTGTGACTCCCGGCAAGGGTGGGCAGTCCCACCTCGGTCGGCCAGTCTTTGACTCTGTGGAGAGGGCTGTAGCACAAACCGGAGCGGATGCGTCAATCATCTTTGTCCCCGCTCCATTCGCCGCTGACGCTGTCAGTGAGGCGATTGCAGCTGGCATCAAGACCATCTGTTGCATCACCGAAGGGGTTCCTATCAACGACATGGTTCCCGTTCGAGCCGAAGCTATGAGCGCTGGGGTCCGATTGATCGGTCCCAACTGCCCAGGTCTGATAACCCCAGGCGAGTGTAAGATCGGGATTATGCCCGGCAACATCTTCAGTTCCGGCCCAGTCGGTCTGGTGAGTCGCAGTGGAACCCTGACCTATCAAGCGGTGGACGCCTTGACCCGCGCTGGTTTTGGACAGTCTACCTGCGTAGGTATCGGTGGAGACCCTATCTTGGGAACCTACTTCAAAGATTGCCTTCCTCACTTTGCCAATGACGAAAAGACGAAGATGGTCGTTTTGATCGGTGAGATCGGCGGCTCTGCTGAAGAGGAAGCTGCGGCTTTGGTCAAAGAGCTGGGTATTCCAGCTGTGGCTATGATCGCCGGTCGAACCGCCCCTCCCGGAAAAACCATGGGTCACGCAGGAGCGATCGTTTCCGGATCTTCGGGAACGGCGGCGGCCAAAGTGAAAGCTTTCGAAGACATCGGCGTGGCTGTGCCCGAAACGATGGGTGGACTCATCGAAGAGGTCACGAAGCTTCTGGGAGCTCCCGTCGCACGATAGTTTTCCGTCTAGTAGATAAGTCCTGAGCCGAGCTTTTTGGGAAGGGTCAGAAAGTGCGCTTGAAGGCAGGAAGCATCACGTTTAAATACGTGTTGCACCAAATGCTTCAGGTATGATATACTTCGCCCGTGCCGTGGTCAAAAGTACCACTGTCAGCTCGAGAGGTGAAGCTTGGGAAACTGTTTACAAGGCACGAATTCTATTGGAGGCGTTTACGATGAGTCAATTCGATCTTTTTTGGGAAATTTTCAGCGATTTAAA
>CAZVVF010000223.1:0-6627 GCA_964630575.1 uncultured Burkholderiales bacterium
TTGCTGCCCTTGGTGCAGCGCGGCTACGAACATTCCGCTGCCCGACATTCCAGTGCGGGCCTCTTGGCTGGCTTCGCTTGGTGTTTGACTGAAATTGCTCCCAGTCCACTCTCACCGTCGCCGGTTCCACTCCCGCCGCCAAGTTTTCTCTGATTTTTCCATTCAGAGCGATGGAGAACACTTGATGATGCTCTTCCCGTTAAGGAGAGAGACCACGAAGGTCTGTGTTCTAACCTCTGTCGATTTAGCCGTATCCCACTTGGGTCGACAGACCCCGCCGACTCTCACGCTCGTCGGGGCGACTTCGTGGCCGAAGTGGGTGAAGCTTATGGGATCATGGGGAAGTAGGTCAACGGTGAAGCATTGGACTTTTGTTAGAACTTTTGAAAAATGACGGGAGGTTATCCTGGTGTCAACACGTTGTTCACGATGTTAACATACAAGACCCCATCCGGGTTGAGGATGAGTCCTCAACCAGGGGTGGAGCGCCTATCCTCAGAACCCGGCCCCTTATATGTGCAACATTCTTCTCACTTGCGAACACGGCGGTAACGATGTTCCCTCGGAGTATCAACATCTTTTCGAGAGCGCCCATCACGTCTTAGAGACTCACCGCGGATGGGATATCGGAATCCTCCCCTTTGCCGAGCAGATGGCCCGAGTGCTGCAAGCTCCTCTCATCAGTTCCACAGTCAGCCGACTCTTGGTGGAACTCAACCGCTCTTTGGGGCATCCTTCTCTCTTTTCGGAGTTTAGCGAACGCCTTCCTAAAGAAGCACGACAGGAGTTGCTAGAAAAGTACTATTTCCCCCATCGCGAAACAGTGGCTGAGGCGGTCAAGAACGCCTTGGAATATGGCCGTGTCTTCCACATTACCGTCCACAGTTTCACTCCTGAGCTCAACGGCCAGGTCAGAAATGCAGACATCACGTTTCTCTACGACTACCGACACAAGTCAGAAAAGCGATTGTCCGAACTCTGGCAGGCAGAGATCGAAAAGGAGATCGGGGTCAAGGTTCGGCGCAACTATCCCTATCGCGGGCATACCGATGGATTGACGTCGGCGCTCCGTAAACACTGGGCTGAGGAGGACTATGTTGGGATCTGCATAGAGGTCAATCAGAAACATCTCCGAGACGGCTATCCTCAAGGTTGGCCCACTCAGGTCTCCGAGTGTTTGAACCGGGCGCTGTTGGAGTTCGAGAGAACAGCCGTTTAGCTAGCCGAACAGACGCTTGGCGGCGAGGGTGCCTTCGAATCCCACTGCGGCCCCGAGAATCCCTGCCAGCGGCCCACCGACAGCGGCTCCCACACCGGCCCCCACGGCGGCCCCGAGAAAGAGGGGCCATTGGTGCCTTTGGTTGGCCCAATAGTTGCTCCGACCATCGTGAATAAGCTTGGCACCCTTCATGTCTTGGAAGGCATCAGGCGCGGTGATCTCGCGTCCCAAGAAATGAGCGTCCGGGACCTCTAGGTCGGGGTCCACCTTCTTCATGGCCACTTCGATCAGTTCCGAGCAGTAGAGTTCGCTGTCGTCGCTGTTGTCGAATTTGTAGTCGTAGGGTCTTCCCACCATGTCTTTGGCCGCTTGGATGACTCGGCCGCGATCGCGAAAGCTCTTGTAGGGAGGGCGCACCACGGCCACTTTGATGGTTCCTTCGAGGCGCTCTACCAAGGGGCTTCTCAAGACCTGGTCGCCAAGGGTTTCGATGATGCGGCCGTAGCCCTCGTAAAGAGCGCAATGGGTGTAGTGGGAACCGGTGGCGAGGTATTCGAGATGGCCCAGGTTTGGCCGATGACTGGCGTAGGTCAGGACGATATCGCCAGGCTGTAGCTTGTCTAAGATCTGCTGTTTCTCTTCTTCGGATATGGGCGTTTGCGAGGAGGGCAACTCGCGGCTGCTCCAGTTTAGGAGTCGACCCACTAGGCCAGGGCTGGCGAATTGACCAACGCCGAGAGGCGCAAATTCACCACGACCGAGGTCCACCGAGTCGGAACTCGCTGTTGGAGAGACGGTCTCTTTGGCCTCGGTTAGGCAACGCATTGTTGCCACCTTGGGTTGAGAAGGCGGCTTTATGGCAGTACTTTGACCAATAAGCATGGGTCTAGTATAGCTTTCTTGAACTTCGGGGATATTAAGGAAAGGTAAACGCTGCTCAATCGTGACGGAGGGCCTGCAATTTGGACTCACGATCGCTTGGTAGTTTGCCGCTCGATCCTTTATAATCAGACTTGTGGCTAAAAAAGATTATATAGGACCGACAATCAACAAGCGTAAACTGGGTGTGGTGCCGGAAGGCCCCGTTGCCGAGTTCAGCAACAAGGGTTCCAAGGGTATGATGGCGGCCAAGCGTTTGCTGCAGGGCAAAGAAGAGCCTGTTGTCGAGGGAACACCGATTCCTACTCCTCTGCAGGTGGGTCCACCGGCGCTGCCTCCTGGCCGTATCAACAAGAAACCGGAGAAGCCTCAGCAACCGGACAAGAATGTCATCAAAACGATTGATGGCAAGGTTTTGACGCCAGAGCAGGTGATGGGAAACACTCATATCGGCTCCATCGAGACTCTCCTGGCCAATGACCGTATGGAAAAGCCGCGTGTGAAAGCCTGGCAAGACGAATAGCGCGGCTGCGCTAGTGGACTTTGAGAACGACCTTCCCGATGGTTTTGTTGGTCTGGACTAGGGCGTGGGCCCGTTCGGCTTCGTTGATCGCAATGACCTCGTGGATCAGCGGACTCACCTGACCGCTCTCGATCAGAGGCCAAACCTCTTCTCTCAGGGCCGCGATGATTCGACCTTTTTCCTCGTTCGATCGGCTTCTCAGGACCGACCCCTTTACTTGCAGACGTTTTGTCAGAAGCGGAGCTAGAGGCAGTGTCCCCTCGCGCCCGCCCATCAATCCGATGTTGATCAACCGTCCCCCTGGATTGAGGGACCAGATGTTGGATTCGAGATATTGTCCACCTACAGGGTCGAGAATGAGGTCGAACTTCCCGTGAGCCTTGGCATCTTTTGCCCACGGCCCAGCCAAACGGTCTATGGCAAGGTCAGCGCCCATGGCCAACATCCGTTGACACTTTTGCTCTCCGCCAACGGTCACCACCACCGGGTTGCCCCAAGCCTTGCAGAGTTGGACAGCGGCTGTACCTACACCGCTGGCACCCGCGTGAATCAGGACTCTTTCCTGGTCTTTGAGTGAACCTTCGAGACGAAGGTTCAGCCAAGCGGTGGTGAAGACTTCCGGAATGGCGGCCGCCTCCACCAAGGAGAGCCTCTCTGGTATCGGTAAGAGGTGTTGGGCGGGGACGACGACTTCCTCGGCATAACCTCCACCTGGAAGCAGAGCGCACACCGAATCTCCCAATTCCCAGCCTTCGACACCCTCTCCTAGTTCCGTGATCTGGCCGGAACATTCGAGGCCCAAGATATCGGTGACCCCGGGTGGTGGAGGGTAGGCGCCAGCCCGTTGGACCAAGTCGGCTCTGTTGACGGCGGTGGCTGCTACTCGAATGCGAACCGCTCCGGGTTCGATGCAGAGATCTGGGACATCGACCCAGCTGAGTTGTCCTTCGATTTCCTTGATTGCTAGCATAGAAACAGGTTTTGAGGGGCGGACCCAACTCTCCCTCTGAAGCGTCGTATTCGGGAAAGGCTTCTTAACTCCGGGCGCAGAACTTTCTTGGGTGAGCAGTCCAAGAAAGAAATCGATCTCCCTTCACACTGATGACAGTCCCTTTATCAAAGGGGCTCGATTCTTGGTAATCCCAGCCGACCTCAACCAGAATTTCACACCTGTCACGTGTCAGGTTGATGCTCTTAACGGCTATGATGCTTGGTTGAGTTCCCTCCACGAGTGTTTGGATTTTCCCAACGACGAAGAGGTTATGCTGATTGAGTTTCGGGACCAGTATGTCTTCACTCATAGGTCGCGCGTGCTGGAGAGAAGCCAATCTAAGGTCCTGGTCTCGGCCCCCTCACTCACCGAAAAAGAAGAATCACAACTGGCACCATCCACGGGGCGACACGATTACCGAGTTCGCGTCAACGTCCCTATTCAGGTGCGATTCCTTGAAGAGAAGCCGGGCTCTCTGCTCAAGATGGGTGAGTTGGTAGACTTGAGTCGAGGCGGTGTGAGTTTCTCCACCGCGGATATGACCCCATACAAGCTTGGCGATGAGATCAATCTGCAGGTTGTCAGCTGGGAGTATCCGGTGAATATCGATGCTGTTGTGACTCGCGTTATCGAAGAAGAAGAGAGCCAAACGGTGGCCGTGCGCTTTGTTGACCGGATGAATGTAAGACAACGCGAGATGGTTTCGGCTTTTATCATCCAGGTCCAACGCCGCGATGCCCTCTCGCGATCACTGCCCACCGAAGACAGTGGTGATCTCTAGCTGTTTGTTCCTCTCAACTCCACTCGCTGGAGTCGTGTAGACACGACCGCTGCCGGACTCGACTCTGTAACAGCTCTGTATTCAGGGGCCTGCCCGGCTACAGGCACGACCTACTCGCTACCCCGAACTCAACTCGTCGAGGGCGTTGCCCGTCAACTGCTGGAGACGTTGTCTTGGAGCGAAGCCAAGATGTACGGAGTTCTGTTGGTGAGGGACTCAACCGGTCGGCACGGTGTGTTGAGAGCTTTTTCGGGTCGGGTTGAGGGCTCCTTCGATCATCCCGGTTGGGTGCCTCCGATGTTAGATATGGTGCCCACTCCACTGGAGCTCTCGACCAAACGCAGGCTCCAGGAACTCAAGGAAGAGCTCGCTGTTCTCTCTTGTGACCCGGCCTTTCGAGAGCTCGAGCTCGCCGAGGATAGGTGGAAGAGGGAGCAAGACTCTCTCCTGGCGAGTCTCAAGCAGCGCAAGTCGGAACGCCGCATCGCCAGGAGAGGGGTTCACGACCCCAAGGCACTGGTTGAGGCCAGCCAGCGCGATTCCGGACGACGGCGCGACTTCAATCGTGCCATGAGAGAGGCGCTCGCTCCGCATCGGGATGCTACCGCTTTGCTGAGAGAGCAGATACGCGTGCTCAAAGCGGAGCGACGGGTTTTGTCGAGGCGCCTACAAGGGGAAATGCATCGCGACTTCGGACTGGCCTTGTGGTCGGAGAAGCCCTGGTCCCTGGCCTCTCTTTTCCCCTCTGGTCCGCCTACGGGAACAGGAGAGTGCTGTGCCCCCAAACTTCTTCACTACGCCAACCAGCAGGGTTTGGAGCCTCTGGCTTTGGCTGAGATCTGGCATGGTGCTCCAAAGGCGAGTCGACAGCCGGGAATGTTCTACACCGCTTGCGCAGAGCGCTGCCAGCCTTTGATGGGCGCGCTTCTCTCCAATGCGACATTCAGCCTGGACCCCGTTTTCGAAGATGAGTGGCTCATCGCGATCGAGAAGCCCTCGGGGCTCTTGACCGTTCCGGGTCGGGACCTCTGGAATCAAGATTCTCTGCAAAAGCGTCTTTCTAACCTGGCAGGGCCGGTCTATCCGATCCATCGCCTGGACTTGGAGACATCAGGGCTGGTTCTTTTTGCCAAGAATCCATCGGCTCAGGCGGCTTTTCAAGAACTTTTTCGCACCCGGGCCATAAAGAAACTCTACCGGGCTGACTTGGTTCGCTGCCCCAAGGAGAGAGCCGGCACCATCGATCTGCCTCTAGACCGCGATCCTGACAGGCCGGGTAGGTATCGTGTCCACGGTCAAGGCAAGTCCGCTCGCACAGATTATCGTGTGCTTTCAGAAGAATCGGCGCGGGTTGAATTTCAACCCCATACAGGTCGGAGCCACCAGCTGAGAATTCACGCTGCAACGGGATTGAAGAGCCCGATTCTCGGTGATCGCCTTTACGGGGAAGAAGCCTCCTCTCAACGGCTTCGACTCCACGCTTGGCACTTGAGCTTCGAGCATCCCTTCAGCAGGCGCGAGGTTTCACTGCATTCACCGACTCCGTTTTGAGCAACGCTGGTGGCGCTCCAAGCTGGCAACCACAAAGCTGAGGTGGCAAGGAGAGGATCGCAAGAGGCCTCTCAAGCGTTCGGGGAAGGGTCGCCAAAGCGTCGTTTGAAGATCAGAGGATGACCCTAGAAACCGCGCAACAGTTTTTCTCTGAAGGCGACACCAATCTGGCCTTTCAATTGCTGGAGCAACTGATGGAGTATCCCGGTCAACTCGAGAGCCCGCAAGAGTGGCAAGAGTGGTTTCAACTGTTTGCTCAAACGGCACGCTCGCTGGGGTCGGGTAACTCGATAGTGGTCATCGAGGCCGTTGCCGAGGATCCCGACAGCGTGGAGAAGCTCCTCGATTTTGCCCGCGAGGCCGTACAACAGGGCTTTTTTGGGATAGCAGCGACCGTGTTTGACCGAGCCAATCGTTTGCGACCCGGGCAACCGGAGATGCTGGCTGAGTTCGCGAGTTGCCTGAGCGAGATGAGTCGTGCTTGAGGTGAGCTCAGAAAGCCTGAGTCGGTCCTAGGGATAGGAACTCAACTCCGCTTCTGCAGGTTGGCCTCGGTTGCAAAAGGAATCAGGCCAGTCAAGCAAGGAGGTAACCCATGTCCCAATCTACCCTGGTCCCGCTGGAAGTATCGCTGCGCGGGCATCATCTGCTGGAAGAACCGCTCTACAACAAAGGAACCGCTT
>CAZVVF010000224.1:0-6608 GCA_964630575.1 uncultured Burkholderiales bacterium
GAGGGACGCAGATAACCGAACGAATCCCTTCAGCTCGAATAGAGTTGAGAACAGACAGCAGCTTGTTCTCCCGAGTGTCCACCTCCACCAGCGGCCGGCCCTCATTCCAAACCGTCTGAACGACGGTCGTGCTGTGGCGAAAGCCTCCATCACAGGCCTCATCAGAGTTGTCGGTAAACAGAGCTAGGGTAGGAAAGTCGCCCGGGTTCTGGGCCAGAAACAAGGCCCCCCTCTCGGCCTCCATCGACTCCACCACAGCATCGAGCACAGCCTGCAAGGCCTCAGAAAAACGCTCCGGCGTGTTGATCTTCTTGCCGATCCGCGAGAGAACTTCGAGACGGCGAATCTCTTCGGGTTTTAGATTTTTGAGGGACTCGTTGTTTTGGGTCATAGCATCCCGCGCCAACGAGCCGTCCAACCTTTTCCCTTTTGGTAAACGTAGTTGGCTTCGAATTCGACGGCGTGAATACGCCCGTTCTCCCCCTCCGCCTGACCGACAGACCGCACCGTAAACTCCTTCTCCGTATGGCCAGTCTCTAGCACTTCCAGCCGAAACTTCGACCCCGAACCAGCAAAATCACCAGTCAACCACTTGCCTACGGGCGGGGCCTGGCCGGGCCTTGATCGGAGTTCGTGTTCGCCTCTCACCAGGCCACTTTCAGCAGCATAGAGCGCCGCAACTTGAACGGCGCGAGCCTCCACTTTGTCTTCCTCACGAGAAGAGTGAGCAGCCAGAGCCAAGTAGGCCAAGGTGAGCATGGCCACGGCCACAGCCAGGACCGCGATGAGATATCCCCCTCGCTCGCGCCGCGACTGACGGTACGGCCTCACTGTAGGGCCCACCGATTCAGCGCCCAACTCCCGCGCTGTGTCGTCGAGTCGGTTTGAAATTTTGTGACGATGGTATCGGATTCTCTAGCAAACGTGAAAGAAGAACACCGCCCGAGCACCAGGGTCCCCTCGCTCCCAGACTCGCGCACGAGCTCCTGACTCTCGCTCGAAAAGGAATAGACGATCGGCTCCAGGGCGCCGGAAGAATCCTTCGTCCGCGTGAACCTCAAAGTCCGTCCGTCCTCACCGACGTGAACTTGACTGCCGTCTGCCGAAGCGAGATCCGCCCCTAGCGTCATGCGCAACTGGGCCTGGAGATCAGAGCCCAAATCGGCGCTGTAGTTGCTGGCCAGGGCCGCCATAAAAGCAAAGGCCAAAAGACAGAGCCCCGCCCCCAGGCCGAGCCAAGCTCCCATAGCAGACACCAGCGTCGAGAGGACTTGTTCTTTTTCAATCTGTTCTGACATAGCGCTCCAGTCGGACGGAATGGACGCCACCATCCCACTCCACAGTCACCGTGGCCCGACCCAGCCCCCCTTTACCCAACGGAGTCAGCCAAGCCTTGCGCGAAAAGCCGGCCTGAACATGAGCCCCTTTTCCCACTCCAACCCCGAGCGACTGAGGCCCTGAGATGACCCGTTTGGGGTCCGCGATCAGCTGCTCCATGCCATCGCGAGCTAACTCCAGCGCACGGGCGGACAGGGCAGCGGCGTGAGACGACTTGGTAGCGGAGTGCAGGATCGCCAGATTGGCGCCCAGGGTGAGAAAGAGCAACGCTAGAGCTACCAAGAACTCACTCAGTAGACGCCCTTTTGTGTTCTGGGTAACGTTGAACCTTCTCTGCACCCGCATCACATTCTCAGTCCTAGCCTGCTCTCCCTGTAGAACTCTCCAGGAGCAGGGTCCACGGTTTTCTTTGAGAATCCCAAGCACAGATGCCTGATCACTCAAAGCCAGCCTGCCTCGGAGGCCTTCCAACATTCTCGCCGTCCCTGCCGATGGCTGCCCCCAAGCTCCCCGACCCCGAGTCGCTGCTACCGACCTTTGCCGAGATCATTCGCTCCGGGCAACTGACCAAGGGCGAACAGTTGAGGCGCTTTGAAGAGGAATCGGCCCAATACCTCGGGGTCTCTCACTGTGTTGGAGTGTCCTCCTGTACGTCCGGTCTGATGCTCGTGTTGCAGGCGCTCAAGCGTCGAACCGGCGGCTCCAAGAAGGTCAAGGTCGCGGTGCCTTCCTTTACCTTTTTGGCCAGTGTCACAGCTCTGGCCTGGGCTGGCTTCGAGCCTGTCTTTGTGGATGTCGATCCGCAGACCATGAACCTATGCCTGGAGGATCTCGAGCGAGTTTTGGAGGCCGACGATATCGCCGGGGTCTTAGCTGTTCACTGTTTTGGCAACCCCGTGCCGCGAGACCTTATTGAGCCCCTCTGCCAAAAGGCTGGCGTTCCCCTGCTCTTCGACGCGGCCCACGGTTTCGGCTCGATATACCAGGACCGCAAAGTTGGTCAGGGAGGCTGGTGCCAAGTCTTTAGCCTCACCCCCACCAAAATGGTTGTAGCCGGCGAAGGGGGCGTGATCGCCACCAACGATCAAGCGCTTGCCGATGAGCTCAGGATCGGGCGCGAGTATGGCAACGATGGACGTTACGACACGGTCTTTCCGGGGCTCAACGCCCGACTATCCGAGCTGCACTGTTGCTTGGCTCGCGCCTCTCTAGCCATGCTTGACGACGTGGTGGCGCATCGCAACGAGGTGGCCGGGTCTCTGAGGGCCGCGTTGAGCGAGATCCCCGGTCTCTGTTTTCAACAGATCACCCCCGAGAGCCGCACGACCTACAAAGATTTCACGGTGACCTTCGACCCACAGGCCTTTGGCACGACGCGAGACAAAGCCGCTGCGGCGCTCTTGGCTGAGGGGATCCCCAGTAGGAAGTACTTCGCTCCGCCTTGCCACCGGCACCAGGCCTTTCTCCAGTACGACAACCGAGCGCTGGCCAACACCGAGACCTTGGCCTCTAGCTGCCTCTCTCTGCCTCTCTTGAATGAAGACTCTGTCGCCGGGTTGGCCTCGGCTCTTGCCAAACTGCAACGATTCAGCGGCGAGATCGACAAAGGGGACTGAAGTCCGTGGCATCGCAGCGACTCAGGGAGCGCCTCTTTGCCATCCTCACGCGCCTCAACGGAGAGCTCGATAGCCTGGAGTTTGCAGACCCGGTCACTCATGTCTACAACCCCTTGCTCTATGCCGAGGACCCCGCAAGCCAGTACCTCGATCGGTTCCTCTGCGGTCCGGGCGGGCGTCTCTTTCTGTTGGGAATGAATCCTGGTCCCTGGGGCATGGCCCAAACCGGTGTGCCTTTTGGAGAGATTGAAGCTGTGCGCGACTGGCTGAAGATCCAAGGCAGCGTTGGTCAACCCCAAAACTCCCACCCCAAACGTCCGGTCCAGGGCTTTGATTGCTCCCGCAGCGAAGTCTCAGGGCGACGGCTCTGGGGCTACTTCGCCCAGGAGTTTCCAAGCAGCGAGGCCTTCGCCAAGAAGTGCGTCGTGTTCAACTACTGTCCACTCATATTTCTAGAAGAGAGCGGTCGCAATCGCACCCCCGATAAACTCCCCAAGGCTGAACGCGAGCCTCTGTTTGCTGCCTGCGACGAATGCCTCGTGGCGATTTTGCGAGAGCTTCGAATCGAGAGGGCCATAGGTATAGGCCAGTTTGCCTACCGACGCCTCACCGCCGTGAAGGATTCGGTAGCGACACTTGAGAGCGTAGAATCTATCATCCACCCCTCTCCTGCCAACCCCCACGCCAACCGTGGGTGGGCCGAGGCTGTCTCGCCTGTGCTCAAGCCGTCCTTGCGCTGAAGGCCAGCCTCGGCAAGGAGAGTCTGGTGATCTTTTGAAAAAAGCCTCATGACACGAGGTTTCTTACTCCTACCATTGTTTCTCTTCTTCGGACTGCTAGGCGCACAGGCTCAGCCCGATCTCACAATCCCACAAGATTGCCTTCAGCTCGTGGTGGTCCACAGCCAGAAGTGGGACGACCCGACCGCCACCATGGTCCGATTCGAGAGAGTCAACCCGGAATCGGGGTGGGAGCAGAAGGGAGCCGAGGTCGCCGTCAACCTCGGTCGCACGGGGCTTGCCTGGGGGGAATCCCCACTCATGAAAAAGTCGGCCTTCGGCAAAAATGCTCTGCAAAAACGAGAGGGCGATGGACGCTCGCCTGCCGGACTCTTCCCTATCTTAAGGGCCTTTGGTCATCCCTCGCGCCCTGCAGGATACAGCGACGCGAACCTGCCCTTTTTGGAAGTCGAGGCTCAGCAGTGCGTCGATGACAAGAGATCGCCCTACTACAACCAGATCGTAGAGCCCAGCGAAGTTGGCGGAGTCACATGGGCCTCAGCTGAACAGATGAAGATAGACCTCTACGAACTCGGTCTCGTGGTGGGGCACAACTGTCCCAAAGCCCAGCCAGGATTCGGGTCCTGCATCTTCTTCCATCTTGAGCGAGGTCCCGGAAAGCCCACAGCAGGTTGCACGAGTATGGATCGAGCCTCGCTCACGAGCCTCGTTCTGTGGTTGCACAGAAGCAAGAACCCGGCCGTCTTACAACTACCAACAGCTGAATACGAGCGATTGGGTCCCGGTTTTCCCTCGCTCTAGACCCCTACAGGGTAGAGTCGGCCTGCAAACCCCAGTTTAGACTTCGTGCCAAAGCATTGAAGGTTGGGACGGCCTGAACTCCGCTCTTGTCCGGCACAACCCCCTGCATAACCAGAAGCCGATTCGCTCCCACACTCTCTGGGAGTACGAGGTAGAGCCGGTAATAGAGATTCTGTCGTCCGTCCGGCCCCTTCGCCTTGTAGACCCATTTGTGACCTCTCGCTCCACGCAAGGTGAGTTCCTCATCGACTATCAACGGAGCCCCTTCGAACACCACCACGTGGTAAGTCTGGCGGGTGACGAGGTCCTCCCAGTTGCCCCTGAGCGGGTAAGCTGACAGAGTGACTGTGGCGTCGAGCTCTTCTCCCTTGGGGGTCTGAAGGAAGAGGACCTCATTGGGGTCGGTCTCCGACTCCGTGAAAGACTCCCATGCACTCGGCACTAACACAGAGACCGGATATTGCGAGGCACGCACTCTCTTATGGCCCTCCAATTCCTGGGCCTGGGTGCCGCACAGGAGGGAAAAAAAGAAGAGGGAGACGATGAACGCTGAGGAAGTCGCTCGGCTAAGACCAGTTATACTTGCTGATAGGGAGTTCCAGTACATGATGAAAACCAGCTTCGAACAGGGGTCCCGACTCCCTGGCTATTTGCTATTTGGATTCTTTCTTTCTTGTATCCTGGCCCTGCCAGCGGTGGCCCAACAGCCCCAGGACGTGAGACCGATCGTGGGTCGCAACATCCTGCACACAGTCAAGGCTGGTGAATCGCTCTTCACCGTGGCCAAGCGCTATGGACTGGCTGTGGACCACCTCGCCTTTGCCAATGGGTATTCCCCAGTCGCGGTGGGCCTCGACCCTGGAGAAGTGCTGATCATTCCGGGAGAGCGGGTTCTGCCCAAAAATCCACCCAAAAACGGGCTGGTCTTGAATCTGCCCGAACGCGGAATCTATCTGTTTCGCAACGGAGAGTTCGATCGCTTTGTCCCCGTCTCTATAGGAGACGAAAAGGGCTTTCAAACCCCCACCGGCCAATATTCGATCATCGAGCGAATCAAAAACCCTACTTGGTATCCCCCATCCTGGGCCAAGGAGAAAGGGCCAGTGGGTCCCGGCCCCAACAATCCTCTCGGTGCCCACTGGATCGGTCTGTCTTTGACCAGAACCGGTATCCATGGAACCAATCAGCCCCTCAACGTGGGGAACTCGGTCACTCACGGTTGCATTCGCGCCTACCCTGAGACGGTGGCCAAACTCTTCAACGATGTCGTCGTGGGTTGGCCGGTGCGGATAGAGTACGAAACCGTGAAGTTCGGACGGACCGCCAACAAGGGACCGGTCAAGATCGTGACCTTTCCCGATGTCTATGCCAAGAAGTCACCACTCAAGGCTACCCAGAACAGTCTTTCTGGCGCTGTGCCCGGTCCCGTGAAACCGCTCATCGAGCTAAACCTCGGGATCGCCATGGAAGTCGAGCGGACCCGATCCCTCTACGAAGAAGTCAAAGAAACGGCGCATATCCGATAAAGTGACCGAAACGGTACTCCTCTATTTCCTCTTCATTCTCACTGGAGTTCGCCTGGCCACCTTTCTACAACCCAAGCTCCTGAATGGCTTGAGCGCGGTCGCCTCAAGCAAGCTCAAAGAGGGTATCGATTCCGTTGTTTGGGCCGGCGTTGTCGCTCTGGTCTTGATCCATTTCGTCGTTCGCAGCTTCTACATACCATCGGGTTCCATGCTGCCGACTCTTCAGATCAATGACTTCATTCTGGTGAACGAATTGCTCTACGATTTCACCGATCCATCGAGGGGAGATATCGTCGTCTTTCATCCCACCGTAGCTTATACCGGCGACAACACCGACCTGATCAAGCGAGTTATTGGAGTTGAAGGCGATGTCGTGGAGGTCAAAGATGGCTCTGTCTATCTCAACGGCGTGCCTATTCAAGAAAATTTCATACTCGATTCAACCTCCGGTACATTCGGACCCGAAACCGTGAAGAAACGGCATATTTTCGTTATGGGAGACAACAGAGACAACTCTCGGGACTCCAGAATCATCGGCCAGATTCCCCTCAAAAACCTGGTAGGACGGGCCGAAGTTATCTTTTATC
>CAZVVF010000225.1:0-6586 GCA_964630575.1 uncultured Burkholderiales bacterium
AGCTCGAGGTGCGGATCCAGAGTCTGATCCGGAGGATTCGGCTCAGTCGTGCCTCCAACCCGCTCACGGGTTTACCGGGCAACTTGGCTATCGAGCACGAACTGAATCAGCGGCTGGCTCGCAACGAGATTTTGGCTTGCGCGTACCTGGATATCGACAACTTCAAAGCGTTCAACGACTACTACGGTTTTGAAAAGGGTGATGAGTGCATCGGCTTGGTGGCCGAGGTGCTGATCGAGGCGGTCCAGGCTCGCGGGGACAGTGTCGATTTTCTAGGGCACATCGGAGGCGATGACTTTATTCTCATCACTGAAGTGGCCAGGGTAGAGACGATCCTGGAGTTTGTCGTTGAGGAGTTCGACAGCCGTGTGCGGGAACTCTACGCTCCCAAGGATCGGGAACGAGGTTGGATCGAGATCCTCAATCGACAAAAGGAGTCCACGCGCTACCCCATCACGAGTTTGTCCATCGGCGTGTCCACTAACGAGAGGCGGCCCCTGTCGAGTGCTCTTGAGGTCTCGGAGATCGCCACGGAGCTCAAGAAGGCGGCCAAGGGGCGCTCGCCGGGCAAGAGCAATTTTATCATAGACCGCCGGACCTCCTAACTCATTTGCTCGCGCGATCGATAGATATCGACACGTTTGCCGGTGAGCCCCTTTTTGAAGGCGGCACTGTGGCCTTGGGCTTCTTTGACGGGTGTCATGCCGGGCACCAGAAGATCCTGAGTAAGTGCCACGAACTCGGAGGAGACCGCTCCGGCGTGTTTACCTTCCCCAATCATCCGACGACGGCAATCCCGGGGCGCTCGGCCCCTCCACTGGTCACCACCTCCGAGGAGCGCATCGCGCTGCTGCAGGATCGGGGGCTCCAGGTTTTTTTGAAGACCTTTGACCGGGAGTTCTCGTCCTGGAGTGCGGAGCACTTTGCTTCGGCTGTTTTGCGAGATACGCTGGGGGTTCGGCACGTGGTGGTCGGACACGACTACCGATTCGGTCATCGAGCGGCCGGTGATGTCGCCTTGTTGGCGGAGTTGGGGGCGCACTACGGGTTCGAGTGTACGGTGATGGGCGCTGTGATGCACGAGGGGCGTGAACCCTTTGTCATCAGTTCCACACGGATTCGCCAGGCTGTTGCCGAGGGCGATCTGATGCTCGCTCACCAGTTGATGGGCCGCCCCTTCTCGCTGACAGGTACCGTGGAACACGGGGACCAGCGTGGGCGTCAGTTGGGATTTCCCACCGCCAACCTCAAATATCCTTCGCAGAAGGTCAGGCCTCCCTTTGGAGTGGTGGCCATTAAGGCCTGGCTACCGAGTGGTGAGTGCCGAGTTGGGATTGCGAACTTCGGTGTTCGGCCCACCATGAAATCGGAGCAAAAGGAACCCATTTTGGAGGTTCATCTCTTCGATTTTGAGGGAGATCTCTACGGCCAAGAACTGAGAGTGGAGTGTCACGCTTTTGTTCGAGGGGAGCGAAAATTCGAGTCCTTGAGCGGGTTGACGCAGCAGATCGCTGAGGACGTCGAAAAGGTGCGAGGGTTCTTTCGCCGGGGCTGAATGACCTGGCCTGTCTGCCGGGGTGTGATGCGGGGTTAGCCGACTCATTCTTGTGGTATGAGAGGGTATGACAAGCACCGTAAACTTAACACCTTTAACAGAGAAGCACATCGCCTTGGGCGGACGCATGACGGATTTTGCCGGATGGCGGATGCCTCTGCAGTACTCAGGCGTCAAAGAAGAGCACGAGGCCGTTCGGGCCCACGGGGGCCTCTTTGACTTGACTCACATGGCCGAGATCGTGATCAAAGGATCTGAGCGTGAGAACTACGTCCAGCAGATGGTCACAAACGATCTCTCGCGCCTGGCACTGGGACAGGCTATGTATAGCTGCCTTTGCAATGAAGAGGGTCGAATCTTGGACGACCTCTTGGTCTATCGCTTCGAGGATGAGATCTGGATCGTGGCCAATGCCAGCAACCGCGCTGTCGTTTGGGAATGGTTGACCAAGCACGCTGAAGGTCGCGATGTTCAACTGTCCGATAGGACCGAAGAGATCGCGCTCATCGCTCTTCAAGGGCCGCACGCCGAATCGATCCTGAGCCCCCTTGTTGGTGAGGGTTTCTCTCTTGCTGATCTAGACTTCTATACCGCTCGTTGGGGAGAGGTCGCCGGTGTTGCGACTCTCATCTCTAGGACTGGATACACGGGTGAGGATGGCTTTGAGCTCTATCTGGATTATTCCAGTGCCCTGTCCGTTTGGGAGCGACTCTTGGAGTCTGACCCCAAACTGGTTCCGGTGGGATTGGCCGCTCGCGACACGCTGCGGCTCGAATCGGGATTCGCGCTGTACGGAAATGAGTTGAGCTTAGAGCGCTCTCCCTACGACGTGTCGCTGGCCTGGGTTACCAAATTGAACAAGGAGCCGGCCCCTCTGGTCGCAGACGCTCTGTTGGCTCGAAAAGAGGAGGCCACAACCTGTGTGGTCGGCCTCACAATGGAGGGGCGCGGAGTCCCTAGAGCGGGCTATCCTGTGCACAGTCAGGGGGAGCCTGTGGGGGTCGTCACTAGTGGCACCTTTAGTCCCTCTTTGAAAAAAGGGGTGGCCTTGGCGGTAGTGGAAAGGTCGGTCCGCACGGCGGGGACCGAGCTTGAGATCGTTGTCAGAGGCAAGCCACAGGCAGCCCAAGTCACTCAACTTCCGTTTGTCCGTGGTAGCGTCAAGCGTCATTCCTAGAAAGGTTGTTTTTTTCATGATTCCTGAAGATTTGAAGTATTCCGAAGACCACGAGTGGGTCCGTATCGAGGGTTTGAAGGCGACGGTTGGTATTACCCATCACGCTCAAGACCAGTTGGGTGACATCGTTTTTGTTGAGGTCCCAGAAGTGGATCGTGAACTAGAGCGCGGCGACACTTTCGGCGTGGTTGAGTCTGTGAAGACCGTCTCTGACCTGTTCGCTCCCGTGACCGGAAAGGTGATTGAGCGCAACGAGGTTCTCGTCGAGAGTGAAGAGAGCTTCGAGCCTGAGATCATCAATTCGTCGCCTTACGACAAAGGCTGGATGATCGTCATCGAAGTGGCTGACGAGTCTGCTTTCGACGACCTCCTGGATGCTGCTGCCTACAAGGCTTTGGTCGAAAGCGAGAGTTGATCTCGCTGGCACCCACGGGTGCCTGGCGTTGAGGTGAGGATAAAAAGTGAGCCCGTCGTTTAGGATTCGCCCTGCAACGGATGAGGATTTACCGAAATTGGTGGAGTTGGCGGTCGAACTGGTCGTCACCTCGCGGTCGCCTCATCGCATAGGCGTCACGGATGACCAGATTCGACTCTTCCGGCGGCAGAACTTTGATCAGATAGAGACTCTCTTGGAGATGCCCGAGGGGGGTCTCTTTGTTGCTGTCGATGATGATGGTGATCATATCGGTCACGTTCTTCTCTTGGGGAACCAGATCGATACGGTGGCCGAGATTCGACAAGCCTGGGTTTACGATGTTTCGGTCCGGCGAGATTGGTGGGGCCGAGGCGTCGGCCAGGCCCTTATGGGCCGAGCGGAGGAGTTCGCTCGTGGGCTGGGCCTTGAGTACATCGGGCTCGGTGTGACGCTCGCCAATGAGCGGGCTGTGAGTTTTTATCAAGAATTGGGATACAGTGTGGAGCGCGTACAGATGGTCAAGAGGTTGAGTTCATGAAACCCGTAGTTTTGGATGGCGAGAGCTTGACTCTGGTGGATTTTGAACGAGCGGCTAAGGGCACTCCTGTGGCCATCGACCCGAACGTTCTTCCCCGCCTCGCTGAGAGTCGATCGGTTGTGGACGATCTTCTTGAAGAGGGCAGGACCATCTACGGAATCAACACCGGTTTCGGTCAATTGAGCAACCGTCGAATTCCTCGGGAGCAGGTTGAGATGCTCCAGCGGAACTTGATTCTGAGCCACAGCGCTGGTGTTGGTGAGCCGCTGAGTCGCACCGCCGTGCGCGGCATCATGGTGCTCCGGTTAAACTCTTTGCTGCGCGGCTATTCCGGGGTGCGTTACGAGTTGCTGGAACTCATTGTGGAGTGTCTCAATAGAGATGTGGTTCCGTGGGTTCCCAGTAGGGGGTCCGTAGGAGCCAGTGGAGATCTCGCGCCTTTGGCCCATATCGCGGCCGTCTTGATGGGTGAGGGAGAATGCTTGGCCAAGGATGGGGGAGCGCGTCTATCGGGGGCTCAGGCTCTTCAGGATGCGGCTCTTTCACCTTGCGTCTTTCAGGCCAAAGAGGCTCTGGCTCTGATCAATGGGACTCAACTGATCGGCTCTGTCGGGGGATTGGCCCTGGCCCGTGCTGAGCGTCTCTTGGAGCAGGCGGATGTGGTGGCCGGGATGAGCCTGGAAGCTTTGATGGGGACCGACTCGGTCTTTGCTGAATCTGTCCATTTGGCGCGGCCTCACCCTGGTCAAATCGCCGTCGCCGCGCATTTGCGCGAGCTTCTCTCCGGTAGCGAACTTATCGCTAGTCACGCTCACTGCGGAAAGGTTCAAGACCCCTATTCTTTGCGCTGCATACCGCAGGTTCACGGTGCCGCCCGAGATGGTTGGGAATGGTCCAAGACCGTTTTTGAGCGCGAGTTCAACTCGGCCAGCGACAATCCGGTTGTTCTGGTGGAGGAGAAGCGTATCGTCAGTGGTGGAAATTTCCACGGGGCACCCGTTGCCCTAGCTTGCGATACAGTCGCGATAGCACTCTCCTATATAGGCTCCATCTCTGAGCGGCGTTGCGACAAGCTCCTGGACACCAGAGAGAGCGGGCTGCCCCCTTTTCTGACCGACCACGGCGGTCTGCACAGTGGGCTTATGATCGTCCAGTATGGGGCAGCCGCTCTGGTCAATGAGAATAAACTCCTGACCCACTCCGCTTCCAGCGATACGATCCCGACCTCCGCTGGCCACGAGGACCACGTCAGTATGGGTCCGGCAGCGGCCTTTAAGTTGGAGCGGCTCTTGGACAATCTGGAGCAGATTTTGGCCAATGAGTGGGTCTGTGCGGCTCAGGCTCTGGAGTACCGTCGACCGCTCAACTTTGGCCCTGGGACCGAAAACGGCTACCGCTGCTTGAGGACCCACGTTGAGCGCCTGCGTGAAGACCGAATCTTGGCGACTGACCTCGCTAAGGCTAAGGAACTTTTGACTTGCGGTGCGCTGACAGAGTCCAACTTGAGGACTCGTTAGAATGGCCGTGTTGGAGAACCCCTTGGTGGTTTCGAAGGAAGAGGTCCGAGTTTTAAAGAAAGCGTTTCACTATGGATTCACCTATTAATCGGTTCCGCCGTGAAGATCTTGGCAGCGAGCCTTCAGGCGAGGGAGTCTCCGAGATGGACTTTCGTCTCGTTTCCATCGAGGATGAACTCAAAACAGTGTCCCTGTCTAGTGCTATGCAGGCTAGGGATTTTCAGGCCCTGCGGGCTAAGGTGGAGTCTCTTGAGACGAAGACCGGTGGTGACATAAACGAGACTCTCTCTCGGGTGTTCGACCACGTCGAAGCTCAGGATGAGCGCATCGAGCTTGTTCTTGAGCGCATCCAGGTGCTGGATAGCCACATCCAAGAGCTGAAGCACCGACTCGACAACCTCGGAGATATCGGGCCTCTGGAAAACCTTCCGAATTTGTTGGAGCAGTCTTTGGTGACCTCTCTGGATGATCTGGAAGCCCGCTTGGAGCTCAAGATAGAGTCCGGTAGCCGAACGGCCATCGCTGCGACTTCCAGCGGAATTTCTTTGGACCAGTTCGAACAGCTCAAGGAAGATTTAGAAGCGCGGAGTCGGCGTCTGGCCGAAGACGTGGATAAGTTGCTGGAGAATCGCCAAGAAGAAGTCTTGGAGATGATCCAAGAGAGCACCGCGAACCAGGATACCGAGCAACTCAAGGTGGACCTGGCCAAAGAGATGGACCAAATACGCCAAGCTGTCGTGGAGCTTCAAGAAGCCTATGAGGCGGTTCCCACGCGAGAAGACCTTGAGCGTGTTGAAGCCAAGAGCTTCGCTTCGGGTGGCGGGGGAGCTTCCTCCGATGACCTGACGCTTTTGGCGGGTGAGTTCTCCGGCTTCAAGGAAAAAGTGAGCAGCCTCCAGGGCGATGTTTCGAGCCTTCGAGAGCGCGTGAGCAATCTCGGTGAGATGGGTGGCCAGGGGGATTGGCAAGGCAAACTCGACGAGCTCATGAAGTTCTCCGAGCAAGCCGCCTCTCACCAGGAGAAGGTCGACGAAGCCATGCGGCTGGTGGCTGAACTAGAGCAGAAGACCAAAAATTTAGAATCCTCAACTCCGGCCTCGCAGGCTCACGCTCCAGACGATGGTTTGGCGCCGCCTCCAGGGGAGAGTAATCTCAAGCTGACTCTCAGGGACCTCGTGCGCGAGATGGTCAAAAACCGGGTCAGTGACCTTCACATAAAAACGGGGCGAGCCATCACGGCTCGTATCGGTCGGGAGCTGATCCAGTTCTCTACGCCGCCGTTGTCGCCCGCTGATGCTTACAACCTGATCGCGTCGGCGCTCAAGGCCTCTCATCGCAAGCGGTTGGTCGAAGAGCGCGATATCGACTTCGTTTATCAGTACGA
>CAZVVF010000226.1:0-6577 GCA_964630575.1 uncultured Burkholderiales bacterium
ACACCAGCCGCAAAGGCATCACCTGGCCGCACGAAGCTAGGAAGAAGCGTCGACCATCGGTCCGACGGCATCACCTCAATTGTGGTGGTGGCCCAAACAACCCTCGACTCCTCGTCCTCGGCCAAGAGCAAGAGCCTGTAGGACCCTGGCTCCTCTGGCACTAAAACCTTGAGAGGCTGGTCTGTAAAAAGCTCAAAGGGACCCGCAATGGGAAGCCTCAAGGTACCGTGTAGAGTCGTTCCCGCACGGCGGGTCGTGTTCAAGAGGTGATCCCGAATGGAGGCTCGCTCGAACTCGACGTCGCTCCTCTCAAAATGCTGCTCCCACCAAAGGATACCGTTGTGAAGTTCAGACCCCTCATGGTCTAAGCGGACCTCGAGGACTTGCCCTTTTTCGACCTCAATATCTTGGGAAACCTCGTCTTCGACCTCCAAGCCAGCCGCGGAGAAAAAGGACGTGTCCGCCAGGGCGACCCGATTCGCCCGGATGTCGGACGGCCTCGGGGTATGGCGAAACGTCGAGTGCTCACCGAGGCTGGCCAGAACCACCATCTCCCGTGCTCCCGGGTCCATAGCGGGGACGACAATCGTCTCCAGTGAGCCTCCAGCACCGGCGATTCGCCGAGACGTTTCGACCACGCCCTCTGCAGAAAGAAGACTCAGCCAAACCGGCGTCCCGGCGGCCAAGCCAGGCCAACTCAGCTCAAGAGTGCTGCCCGGGGATGCCACTCCATCGGTGATCTTGAGAGACTCCCACTGGGAAGCGGCATCACCCTCGATTTTGCTTTCCCAGAAGGCGTAGACGGGTTCGCTTTCCGAGCCCCAACGGCACTCCAGTCGCACCCAACCTTGCCCACGGATCCCGCTCACCCAATGATAGTTACCGTCTTTCCAAATCGCCTCCCCTTGATTGACAGGCTGCCACTCACCGGACCCGCCAGCGGCTCGGAGTGAAAGGTGACACGTCAGAGGACGCTCGGGACCATTGTCTCCGTCCAGGAAGCGAAAACGAAACTTGACTTCACTCTCCTCGGGAGTCAAGTTCCGAACCTGAACTTGGTTGAGGTCCAAGAGTTCTTCTCGCAGCGGAAGCACCTGCCTACGGTAGACTCGCTCAGGTTCGGCTGTATCGAACAGTTCCACCCTCAAGTTCGAGGGACCCTCCCAGGGTGGAACAGCCCCCAACTCAAACGTCCCACCGCTCTCTCGGGTCGAGACGGTGACCTCTATCGGGCTCGATTCTGGGCGATTGGGAATCACCCGGTACCAACCCTCTCCACTGGAATCATCGACCGTGATGAAGGCGCGAACACCAAGGTGAGAAGCCCCGGGTCCCTGCCAGGTGTAGGAGCCGGAGTATCGACCGTCCTCCTCCTTCAGGGTCAATTCCGACGGGTGATGGTAGAGTACGGGACGCGCTGTCACGGCAAACTGAAATCGCGGAGTCGAATAGTCTCCCGAGACCAGTTCGAGGTCGTAATCGCCCGGCTCTTTGGGCACCTTAATGGAGCCGCGAAAGAACATGCCGAGCTGCTTGACCGGAAGGACTTCCACCTCTTGCAAATGCCCCTGTCCGTCCCTGACGGTGACCGATGGCCTTTCGGTTTTTCCCCACCAAAGGCCAAAATAGTTGAGAATCGAGTCCACCTCGAACACCGAGCCATCCGACCACAACAAGCCCGGAGCGCTCTTCTCGACCGTGACTTCCACCACCTCAAAGCCCCGGATGCATAGATCAGAACCGTTCCTCGCCAGGACGAACCTCGATTGGGCAGCCCCACTCCCGGAGAACGAGAGTAAGCCCTTGTCGTCTGTAGACCCTTGGTCCCTTACCTTGCCCTTCAAATCCAAAAGGCGGCACTCCAGGCCCCTCGCGGCCGAGCCATCCTTTTGGCGACTGACAAAGAGCGAGACCTTGTCAGCCAGCGCCGAAACTTCCACCGAGAGAGCTGTTCTCATCACCAGATGCCGGCGATGAAACTTCCCAGAACGACTCTCGCGAAGAAGGAACAACCCGTAGGGCTTTTTCTGGGTCCACAGTTTGTCGTTTTTGAGAAACCGGGTTCGAGGCTGAGCCTTCTTGCTGGTCTTGGAATAGACCGGCTTTCCTAATTCTTGAGGCAGTTTTTTGCCAGCCTCCCACTGAGAATCGGGCAAGCCCATTAAGCTCAGGGCCTGGCTCGGGGTCAATTCCCAGGTGGTCAGACTGCTCTCGGCTCGGCAGTCGATATCGAGCACTGTTGAGGCTGGAGCAACAGCCCTGAATGGACGAGTGGGCAGCTCGGCTTGAACCTGTTTGGGGAAAGCAAAACGGACCTCAACAGCTCGACCCATGAGCGCTCCCTGTATAGAGCGCAACGAACCGAGGATCTCCAGTCGTCCGAGGGATCCCTTCTCGCCGTGGTCCGGAAGCAGAAAGAGCCGAAAGTGAATCTGGTCCTCAGAGGTGAGACGAGCGCGCGTCCAATCGACCCCCTCGATATGCTTGCGGAGCTCCTGGATCGATACCGGCTCCGAGAAGTCCAGAGCTATCGTGCGACTCTTGTCCAGCACTTGATTTCGCTTTGAAGTCAGAGTGAAGTCCGGCCGCTTCCCAAAGAGAAAGGGGGCGCTCTCCTCGCCTGGCAAAGGACCCAATTGTGACTTGAGTCCGGCTGCCAGTGAAAGTTGGTACTGACCCGGAGACTCGAGTCTGGGCAGAGACACGCCAACAACCCGACCGTCCTCCTCGACCGGCCCTATGACCGGTTGAGGAAAGAGCGCGATGGGCGTTCCATCGGGAAGCCGCCGCAGAGTGAGAATATCCTTGAGCGAATCCGCCATGACCGGCTGATTAAAGTGAAGCTTGATGGTTTCGGAGGGTTGCCAGTTCGCCACCCCACTGGCGCACGAAATTCCCACCAGCGCTGGAGTCTCTGTGTTCCACTTGATCCGTTCTGCGCGCAGGAAGGAAGCCCCCGTGAGCGCCCTCCACCCGGCTGAAATGGTGGCCGAGTACAACTGAGCAGGTGGAAGCTCCTCAGAGAAGCTAACTCGCACCGAGGCCGCCCCCTCGCAGACCACAGACGCCACCGGAACGCGAGGTTGAAAGGTGGGAACAAAAGGGGCTGGGGCCCCGGGTTCATCCAGGCTATTTATGGGCTGATTGAACTCCAGCAACAGGCTGGAGCGATCGCCGGTTACCCGTATGAGCCGAAGTTCTCGGCGACTGCCAAAATCCACGGATTCCGCGCGAAAGTCGTCGATCGGATTCTCGTGGTCAGGATAGGGTTGACAACCGGCGAGAAAGAGAACCAGGTAGAGAAAGGAGCTTATCGCAGCGTACCGAGACACTAGAGAACTGGTCCCTCCTCCACCGACTCCGAGCCGTTGAAGACCAATCTCACCTTAGGAGCATCCACGGAATTGAGAACGTCCTCCAACTGCTCAGCATAGGAAAGCAAGACTCCGTGGCACTCTCGCCGCCTGGCCTCGCTGGGAAAACGATAGACCCCACGATGCTCGGAGCCCTTTTCTAGAACGCCACCACATTTAGCGATGACCGAAACCGTATCGTCGAGGACTTTTCGAGTGAATCTCTCCCCTTCACCAGGAGCGCAACTCGCATAGAGCTGCGCAAAACCCTTCCAAAAGATCTCAGCTCTCACAACCGTGATGAGCGGTCCTGGAGGCTGAACCACCTCGGGCTCACGAGAGCCGAGAGACCCACCCTCGACAAGCGACATCGTGGCCAAAAGAACTCCCAGGACATGGCCCCAACTCGAAAAGCAAACGATCAGCAGCGCTACGATCAGAGTCAAAACGAGTCCAGCCCAACGCCTCTTGCCCCGCAGAAGGGTGAAGCTGAAAAAGAGACTGAGTCCCGTCACCACGGCCATCGAAAGCTGCGAGCCTCCCAGCAGAGGATAGCTAAAAATCCCCGACCAGGCGACCAGGACAACGGAGCTTACAGGACGCCATTTGGGAGGCCAAACACTCAACAGGACAGTCCACAAATAGGCCAGAGTCAACAGCATGGTGGCCGTGATCCGCAGTCTTCCTGGGGCGAAGGCCCACAAACGGCTCCATTCGAACCCCGCCAGGCAGCACAAATGCCCGGCCCAAAAGAGCAGAACGAGCTTGCTCACGCTAGCGTGCCTTGAGTCACCCTGTCCATCGCAACGTTGTAGTGATTCACCTGTGCGTTTCAACAGCGCTCAATTCCAGAGAAAAACTCTTATCAAACTCGCCCCGGTTAGAGTAAACCCCAGCAGGAACGCAAAAATCATAGCTCGAGAGGGTTTCATCGAGACTCCTTATCTTCGAAGAGGGAGCACTCCTGTGTTTCAGAAAGGAGCGGGCATGGCAAGCCCCAAACTCCTCACTGCACTGTTCCCCGAACTCACCTGGTACCGAGGCGAGTTCGTCGCCGACATGGCTCTGCTCCTATCTGACGTCGGTATCATCGCCGTGACGACGAAAACGGAGATGATCGCAGAGATCGACAGGCGCCGAGCTCTCGACGAGTACATCACCCAACGCCGACTCCCGCAGAGGGCCGTGCTGCCCGGTTTCGTAAACACTCACAGTCACGCCTTCCAAAGAGCGATTCGAGGGCGTACGGAATACCCCCGAAGCAACAGCAATGGAAGCGAAGATTTCTGGAGTTGGCGCGAGACGATGTACCAAGCCGCCCTACGTCTCAACCCCAGCGACGTGGAAGCGATCTCCCAAGCCGTCTATGTCGAGATGGTCAAATCGGGGATCACCAGAGTCGGGGAGTTTCACTACCTTCACCACCAATCGGACGGAACGCCATACCCCGACCCCGACGAACTGGCTCTACGAGTGCTCAGCGGAGCCCGCAGTGCTGGCATAAAAGTGACGCTTCTTCGCTCCTTCTATGAGCGTGCGGGAGTCGACCGACCGGAGCCGGTGGGTGCCCAGAAGATTTTTTCCGACCCCAGCGTCGACTCTTACCTCGAATCTCTAGAGCGACTCTCCGCTCTGGGATGCTCCATTGGAGTCACCGCGCATTCGGTCCGAGCCGTGACCCGCGACGCCCTGCTCCAGCTCCACACCTTTGCCAAAGAAAGAGAGCTTCCGTTCCACATCCATGTGAGCGAGCAGGCCAAGGAGATTTCGGAAAGCCTCCAGGAGTACGGTCAACGACCGGTCCAACTCCTCCACGCGTTGGGCTGCCTGGATTCCTCCACCACACTGGTTCACGCCATACACCTGACTCCTGAGGAGATCCAGGCGATCGGAGAGAGCGAGTGCTTTATCGCTTCGTGTCCCACCACAGAGCGCAACCTTGGCGATGGGATCGTTGCCGCCCGGGAGCTTTGGCAAGCCGGCGCCGTGTTCACCTTCGGCACCGACTCCCAGTGTCAAATCTGTCTACCAGAGGACGCCCGTCAGCTCGAGTACCATCTGCGCCTCCGTGACCAGAAGCGCTCGTTGCTCTTTGACCACGAGGAGCAAGCTGCCGGTGAGTTCCTCAAGATGCTCACGCAAAATGGCTCTCGCAGCTTGGGAGAAGCATCCGGTGGCGTGATCGAGGTCGGTGCTCCGTCCGACCTCATCGCTATCGATCTCGACCACCTGAGCCTGTGTGGAAGCAGTCCCAAGAGCCTGCCTCTAGACATCGTCTTCTCAGCCACTCCCGACACGGTGACAGATGTTTGGATCGATGGCTGCGAAGTTGTCAGCGACCGCCGACACCGCGCCGAGCAGCAAGCCATGAGCAACCTCAGACGAGTTCTTCCAAAGCTTCGAGGGTAACTCACAACTATTGAGAACCCTATGAGGGTGCTAGACCGAACAGAACTGTTGGAGCGATTTGGAGACACTGAGTTTCTCCATCTCCTGTGGTTGAAGGCCAAGAAAGACCTGCCCTCTAGACTCGACGAGCTCCGCTCCCGGTTGAGCGTTCCGGTGACCGACGAAGAGCTTCCTGAACTCACCAGGCTTCTTCATAAACTCCGTGGTCTTGTCTCCAACTTTATGACCGAGAAAGACTCCATTCCCAAGCTCATCCTGTGCGAACAGATGGTCGAGAGCCGAACGCTCGCTGAGCTTCCGGCTCACTGGAAGAGGTTTGAGGAAGCGCTTCTGTTGGAAGTCGACAACCTGGAGTCCTGGCTCCGGGCCGAGGGATTTAGCTGCGAATAGAGACTAACTCCGGCGAGCCAATTCCAAAAACCGTGGTAGCAACTCAGAGGATGGGTCGGAGGGGCGAAAGAGCGACTTCAAGCGTTCCGGTTTAATGAGGTCTGGATCATAGACCTTGCCGTAGCGAACGGCACGCTCTTGATTCTCCAGGTAGCTGAGCTCGGGATGAAACTGCGTTGCGTAGACGAGCTTCTTTTCCAACCGGTAGGCCTGAACCGCACAGAGCGGAGTCGAGGCCAAATTCACCGCTCCCTCGGGGAGTTGACTCACAAAATCGTTGTGACCGAACTGAGCCGAAAACGGTGTGGGCAGCTCCTTGAGAAGCGGGTCGCGCAGCCCCTCTTCGTTCAACTGGACCTCCAAGGTCCCAAGCTCGGCCTTAGACCGGTCAGTAGAGACCGCCCCTCCCAAAGCCACAGCTAGGG
>CAZVVF010000227.1:0-6553 GCA_964630575.1 uncultured Burkholderiales bacterium
GAGACCTTCCCGTTTTGCATTTACCACTGGCCCATCCGGTGGCACGTGGAGAGGCTGATTCGTCAGTGTCAGCAGATTCAGGGAGACCTGTCCCTACTCAATGTCGGTTGCGGCCTCTCGCAGGTCCTCAAGAGGATCGACCCGAGACACCGCTACGTGGGCCTGGATGTCGACGAGCGAGCGATCGAACTCTGCCGCTCTCGCTTTGGCGAAAGGCAAGCTCAGTTTGAGTTGTCGACCAGTTACGAACTTCCCGTTGAGGACGATGGCTACGATGTGGTCTTCGCCACCGAGGTGGTCGAGCACGTACTGGAGCCGTTGCGGTGGTTGAAGGAGTTGGTTCGAGTGACAGTGCCGGGTGGGAAGGTTCAACTCTCGACCCCCAACTACGGAGGCTGGTTGCTCCCCCTTATAGAGAACACGTTCTTAGAGTGGATGGCACGGAGGCAGGGGTTCACCCGCAAGGGTCTTCACCCGACGCCGTTCACCAAGACCACGCTCGAGGCTTTGCTGCAGAGCGCAGGCCTGGTCAATGTCCAGGTCAAGAAGACACCCCTGAATCTCGCTCTGATCGGGACCGGGGAGAAGCCGAAGGCTTGAGGGTGTCGTCCCGGAGAGGCTGGCAGAGCCTTTCCGTCACAACTGTTAACATTTCCGTAACATCCTCGTTAAGTGACGCTTAAGCGCCAGGATTACACTGAATTTAGCGAATAGAGAGTTTATTCGAGCCGAAGTTGTAAAAATAATGTTACACCAAAGGCATGCTGCAGAAATCAGAGAAGTTCTTCTCTTAAGATTGAAACAGTAGAGAAAGGTCAGGAGGATACCACACAATGCTTGATGGTTTTAAGTCCGCAACACAAGGAATGATGGCGATGTCTGTAAAGCAAGATGTCATCGCGAACAACCTCGCCAACGCTAGTACCGTTGGATTTCGAAAAGAGGGGTTGATCATCAGCTCCTTCACGGACATCTTAGACCGTGAAGTCGGTGGTATGGAGCAAACTTCTGGCGAGACGATGTCCGGTCATCAGTTACAGACGAATTCGGATATCAATCACCGCTCCGCGACTCACCTGAGCCAAGGCGCCCTGAAAGAGACCGGAAGTTCTTTCGACCTAGCACTGGACGACAACGGCAAAGGGATGTTCACCATCAAAACGCCTCGTGGTATTGAGTTCAGCCGAGCCGGTAAGTTCCGCTTGAATAACGAGGGCTACCTAGTGACCCCCGACGGTTCCCAACTGATGGGCCACAACGGACCGATTCGCGCCAACGGCAACGAATTTAAGGTCTCCGACAGTGGTGTGGTTTCCGTGGACGGCAAGCAGGTCGACCGAGTGTTGGTCAGCGTGTTTGAGGACACGGGCGATATGAAGCGTGCCGGAAGTACGGCGTTTCACGCAGGGACTCCTCGAGTGCGTGCGAGCAGCGATTTCCGTATCAAACAAGGCTTTCTTGAGATGTCCAACGTCAACGCCCTACAAGAGATGGTAGGCTTGATGCAAGTGATGAGAAGCTTTGAGGCTAACCAGAAGGCCCTATCGGCCAACGACCAACGACTGCAAAAAGCGGTCTCCGAACTTGGACGAGTTCGGTAAATAGCGTAAACTAGGCAACAGAGAGTTCAATTAGCGTGGAGGAGAACAAAAGCTTATGATGAGAGCACTTTATACTGCAGCGTCGGGAATGATGGCGCAGCAGATGAACATTGACAACGTATCCAACAACCTGGCCAACTACCAGACCACAGGTTACAAGAAATCCAGCGTCGCGTTTGAGGACCTCCTCTACGCCACCATGCAGGAGCCTGGTACGGAAGCCACTGGGGGTACACAGATCGGTATGGGTGTTCGAGCCACTTCTACAGACCGGCTTTTTACGCAGGGTAGCTTGCAGAAGACTGGCAATCCTTTCCACGTAGGTATCGAGGGTGATGGATTCTTCAAGGTCGACATGCCGGACGGTAAGGTCGCCTATACTCGTGCTGGCGATTTCCGCTACAACGGGAAGACGAATCAAGTCACAACCTCCGCTGGACACAGTATCGGAATTACGATTCCCAGCAATTACAGCAATATTCAAATCTCGCCAACTGGTGAAGTGAAGGGTACCTCCAACGAGAGCGTTGATGGTAAGCCTGAAGTCCTCGGACAGATTAAACTCACCAAGTTCCTCAATCCCTCCGGCTTGAAGGCTGTCGGTGGTAACCTCTTTGTAGAGACTGACGTGTCAGGTTCTAAGGTCGAGGGTACCCCTGGTGATAAGTCCGCAGGTCTCGGTGCTTTGGCACAGGGTCACCTTGAAAAGTCCAACATCAACATTGTCGAAGAGATGATCTCCATTGTTCAAGCGCAGCGCTCCTTTGAGATGAGTCAAAAAGGTGTGTCCGCCGCTGACGAAATGATGAAGATGACCAACCAGCTCCAGCGCTAGGCTGACTGAACTAAGGAGTTAGGCAAATGATGATTGAAGGAATGTCGCCCCTCGAACCCAGTAAGCAGGCTGCTGCTGGGCCGGGTAAAGCGGCTGAAGAAGAAAAGCTAAAGGGCGCGTGCGAACAGTTCGAGGAGATGTTTCTCACTCAGATGATGAAGCAGATGCGTAAGGCTGGTCCCAAGGGCGGTATGTTCGGTGGCGGTCAGGGCTCTGACCAGTTCGCCGACATGCTAGACCAGGAGCGATCCAAGTCCTGGGCTCAAAATGGTGGTGTTGGCTTGGCCAGCATGATGTTTGAGCAGATGAAAAAGCAGATGTAATCAGGCGCCGACCCCTGTCAGGACGAATTTCGACCTGAATTCTCTCATGAAAAATCCATCCAGTGAACGTTGCTGGGTGGGTTTTTTTATTTTCTGTAGAACAACGATTTATGAGCGACATCGCCGAGGTCTGGCGAGAGTATAAGAAGACGGGTGACCCCTATTTGCAGGAGGAATTGGTTATCAACTACCAAGGCCTTGTCTACAAGCTTGCCCATAAGATCGTTCGAAAGCTCAAACAGGGCACTGAGGTCGAAGATCTCATCTCTGATGGCATGGTCGGTTTGGTCAAGGCCATCGATGCTTTTGAGCTGGAACGAGGTTTTCAGTTCTCGACCTATGCAACACCTGTCGTTCGAGGCTCCATTCTCAATGGGCTTCGTCGCCTAGACTGGGTACCCGAACGCACCAAGACGAAGGCTCGGAACTTTCAGAGAGCTGTGGAAAAAATATCGCAAGTTACAGGGCGCCGTCCGACGGAAGAGGACATCGCCGAGGAACTTGAGATTTCGGCCAAAGAGGTCTATGAACTCATCTCCGATCTGAGTTCCATGTACCTGTTGTCCCTGGATTCTCCCATCGGCTCAGAGGACAGTGACGCTTCCATGGGCGACCTCGTTGAGGATACCGGCTTCGTGGCGCCTGATGCCGAAGTGGAATTCGAAGAAGAGCGGTGCGCTCTTCGAGCGAGTCTAGAGAGCTTGCCAGAGCGTGAGAGAGACATCGTTGAGAGTCACTATTTTGGTGGAGAAACCTTCGAGTCCATCTCTCAACGTATCGGTGTGAGCAAGCAGAGGGTATCACAGTTGCACCTGAGGGCTGTGAGACGCATGCGAGCCAGCTTGGGAGACGTGGAGGTGAGCCCGGATGCGATGCGAGCTTTCAGTCTAAGAGGAGAGCCGCCCAGTACCTTCGAGTACAAAGAGGGCTAGCCGAAGTCGCCGTTGGCGGCCTTGAGGATACGGGCTCGTGTCACCTGGTCGAGCGTTCCGGTGATGGTGAGTCCCTTTTCCATCTGGAAGCGATTGATGGCGTGGTACCAGTCCGCTTCGGAATAGATGCTGGGAAGGTAGCCGAGCTTCGTAAGGGCGGCGTCGACTTCCTCACGTTCCTCGCTAGTGAGCGAGTCTTTTAGCGAGAGGTCTTCGGGACGGAGATCGTTACCCACAATTCTGACCTCGAGACCTTGACTGAGTTCCTCTCGGTCAAAGAGCCAGTCGATGTCTTCGTCGCGCATGGCGATAGAACCCCAGGTCCAGTTGCTGGCGATGCCGTCACCGTGAATCTGGACCTCTTTTCCGATCTCCGGTTTGGGGTATGAGAGCAATCCCTGGGAGGCGAAGAAATCATAGCGATTTCGGTCGATTGTGTTGGGATAGTCGATGCTTATGGCGCGGTGGTAGGTGGCTCGGGGTTCAAGCTTGGAGACTCGATAGATGCCTTCGGGGGTGCTAGCGCGGTCCTCGTGAAGTTTTCGAACCGTGGAGTTCGCACCCAAGGCGATAGGGAAGCGCCGCACGACTTTGTTTCCATCGAGCAGCAGAAGACTGCAGGTTCGCTTGTCGATACGGATCGATGGATGGGTCAATGGGGGAACCGGTGGTGACTCCAGGTACACGGATTGAACGTTGCTCCAGTAGCGTTGACCGCTACTGGTTCGGATTTCGAGTTGATAGTAGAGGAGAACATCCTGGGGGGCGAGGGTGTCCATGTAGGCTCTCTGACCGAGCTGAATAGGCAGTCGGGCCATAGGATAGCGTTGATTGCTGCGCACCTTCTTGAGATCGGTCGTACTCCTCAGCAGCCAAAGGGATTCGATCTTCTCGTCAGGTGCAAGGGTCGGAAGTTCGATCTTGACTTCAGGGCATTCCAAAAGGCTCTCACTCACAGTGAGGTGACCCACTGGCTGCCGGGATTCCAACTGGTCCTGGGCCCTTGTCGTCATCACCACACATAGGCACAAGATGACAACCATGATGTCAATTCGCAACGGGCGTTCTCCTGTTTGCCCGTTTTCTCTTCTGCCGGAATGACCTCTAGGATGTTTGGGCTAGAGAGCGGCTGAAGAGACGCTCTCCAGAGCCGTCCTCAGATCGTCGCTCTACAAGCCGAGTTGGGTGCTGAGCGGGGCTTTCCCCTGGAAGAGGCCTCGGTAGACGTTGGTGTTGACCGGTTGGCCTTCGGGAACGGGCAAGCCATTCTCTTTCAGCTTATTCTGCAGATTTTGGGATGCCGTTCCCATCTCTTTGAGCTTGGGGATGTCGACTGGAAGCAGTCCCTTTTCGCTGAGGTCTGAAGTCCACTGGGACTTGAGTTCATCGTACTTGGCGCGTTGCTCAGGATCGGTGATTTTCTCAGGATTGATCCCTTCGAGTTTGTGCAGTTTGGCGATGTTGGGGTTGTCTTTTTTGATTTGACGGCTCTGATCTAGGATTCTGGCCTGCTCCTCTTTGGGGACCTTGTGGGCCTCAAAAAGGCTCTTGTGGGCGAGAGTTCGTTCCGCCGCGCCACGAAATCCCGAGGAGGTCTGCAGCTGGGCCATATTCTTGGCCAGGTCGTTTCGGTCCCAGGTTCCATCGGGACCCGCCAGCCGGTCTAGGGTGTTCGCCGCAGACAGGCCCGCCCTCTTTTCGTTTTCACTAAAGTCCAAGGGTTTGGTGCTGGATTGGAGCTGACCGAAGGCCCCGCGAACATTTCCAAGGAAAGAGGAGAAGCCGCTGGATTCGCCACCTTTGGATTCGGGGGAACTCTTCACAAACTCGTCTTTTTGAGCCGGAGCCCTGGTAGGGGCTTTCGCTGTGGGCTTTGCGGGCTTCTTGCCAGCCGGACTCGTTCCGGTACTCTTGGATACAGTGCTTTGGGATGCTGGGGCTTTGATCGCCATCTTGGGGTCTCTCCTTCTCGTTGGTAGTCTTAGAGTAGCTCTCTGTCGGGCGAGGTGGGAGTGCTGACCTGTGACCTGGAGGAGACAGATGTTAAGGGGATGTTGCCGTTTGGTTATCTTCAGGGGCAGGGCTAGGGGAGGCGGCTTGGTTCAAGTGGACTGGGGCGAGAGAAATGGCCCCGACGTGGTCAGCGGTTCTTTCAAGTGGTATCCTATTAGGGTGCGCAGGGTTGGTCGTTTAGGATTTTCATTGGCGGAATTGATGGTGGCTTTGATGCTGCTTATGGTCATATCGCTGATGCTAACGGGTATCATTCCTGCGACCATCACCGGAATGGGCAAGGCCTCCCAAAGGACCAACGCTACGCTGCTCGCGGACAACAGAATGGCGCTGCTACGGGAGGCCGGATTCGGAAACGTTGTCGAAACCGTGCCGCCACACGAAGCGCACAAGGTTGGGCAAACGGACTACATCCTTGAAGTGGACGTTGCTCAAGCTTCGCTCAGCGATGGCTCCCTCATGGATATCGATGTGGCAAAACTCGTCAGTATCAAGGTGTCGTGGGAAGACCGCAACGGCTCTCAATCTCTCACCACCAGAGCGGTCATGTTTAAACGGATATGAGTAGCCGAGTGAGCGGAACGACTCTTCTAGAGCTGATCGTGTCGCTGAGCCTGCTCGTTATTGTCACGGCCATGATCATAGCCCTGTTTATCCCATCGATGTCGCTCTTTCGACGGCAATCCGGGAAGTCCGATGCTTACCGGGGTTGCTTGATGCTCATGGAAAAATTCCGCATTGGGCTCATGAATACGCAACTCGAGACGGTCACGGTCGCGCCTACGGGTCACACCATCAGTTGGCAAAAATTTGAAGAGGCTCAACCCTTCTCCGGTGCCACAGGGGACG
>CAZVVF010000228.1:0-6520 GCA_964630575.1 uncultured Burkholderiales bacterium
AGCGGTCGAGAACGAGTTTGAGGCCCTTTGTCTTCTGGCTTTCGGCCTGTTGCGCTTGCATCCATTGCTTGGCGATGAGGCTTGGGTTCAGGGTCGGCTTCTCGGCGATTTTGCTGAGGACCGAGGTCGATTTTTTGCTGTTGGCGCAGCACTTTTTGTACTTCTTGCCACTCCCGCAGGGGCAGGGGTCGTTTCGGCCGATTTTAGACATGGAGGCGCGTTTTTTCCTATTCCGGTGATAAACCTGTTCGCCTCAAGAAGCGCCATTCGTAGTCTCTGAGGTCGGGGATGGCAAGCCCCAGGCCGCGGCCAAACTTGTAGACCTCGAGCCGTTCTTCGTTGGTGGCGCTCCCGCCCTCATAGGCCCGGGCGAGGGCTTCGTCGACAACAAAGGCTTGGGCGATCCGTCTCAGTTCCCACTGTCTGAGGGTTCCGATTCGGACGGCTTCACAAACGGCCGAGAGGACCTCTTCCTCAGGCTCGTCGAGCTTACCGTCGATACAGGCGATGGCGTAGCCTAGACACACTACGGCGGCGGCTACGCTGCGCCTTTTGAGTTTGCGGAGTTCGGCCGGGCTCGGCAGCCCCTCCCACCCTGCCGCGGCTTCGGCAGAACCGAGAAGCGTTTCCAGGAGTTCTTTCTCGGAGGCGTCGACTTGGCCGTCGGCTCTGGCTACGCCGACGAGAACCCGTCGCAGTACCGACCGCTGTTCTTGGTCGAGGTCTTCAAGTTCCTCGCCGAAGGACAGGAATTGAAGGACTCGGTCATCGGCCTCCCAGTGTGTCCAACGAGAGCCGTCCCAGAAAAAGTCCTTGCTGACCGACTCGAAGGCGTCGCAGGCGGCTTCCTCGATCTCGTCGACGGTGTAGTCGGTTCCCGCTTGGCGTTCGCGCCCTGAGCGCAAGGCGTTTTCTAGAAGCCCGGCTAGTCGAGGGTTGCCGGTGAGGGCGGGAGAGAGTGAGGACGATGCCCCGATGTCTTCCCCCGGCTTGACCTTAGCAGTGACCTCGAAGCCCGAAACGGGGCAGCGAAAGACAAAGTAGAGGTGATCGCCTTTTTGCTCCACGTTGGCAATAAGCGGCTCTACAGACTCAATGAAGAACCTCTCGTCGTCAGGATGTTCAAGGATCGAACTCATCGTTGCGAAAGTTTGCCTCTTTGGCCATTCGTCCTGTTTTCGAGCCGCTGTGAATCGGTGGGTGCGACTATCCTAGCGCGACAAACAAAAGCAACCCGAACCTGAAAGGCTCGGGTTGTACGACACGGATTTAGGTGTTTAAAACTATTCGGCGTCGGCGTAAGTCGCGTCGAGAATCTCCTCTTCGGGAGCCTCGGCGTCGGGGATGACGTCCTCGTCAACACCCTGAGCTTCAGCTAGGGCGAGTGCAACGGGAGCTTTGTCCTTTTCGGCTTGACGCTCGGCGCGTCCCTTTTCAAAATCTGCACCAGATTTCTCGGCGTATTCTTTGGCGATATGCTTGCCTTGTTTTACGGCAATCTCTCGGAGCCACTTGGACCCGCCAATGCGTACCCAGTCGGCACCTTCAAGAGGGGCTCCGGACCCGCGACATTTTGATTGTTTAGGTTTCTTTGCTGAACCTTTGGCCACGATGATTCCTCACTTTCGTTCCGTCTTACGTTCCACCCATCCATTACTGGGGCAGGAACTAGACGCCCTAGAATACAAAAAGCGGCCCCGGGACGCAACCCCGTAATCATAATTGACTGTTTTAGTCGCAGGGAGGGTCTTGTATATGAAAGATATCCAGGATCGAATCAAAGAAGCAACCGCCTATATCAAGAGCAAGGTTGAGGCAAAGCCTGAGTTCGGCCTTATTTTGGGCACAGGCTTAGGAGATTTGGCTGAGAAGGCCGAGAACTCACAGATTGTCGCTTATCGAGATATTCCAGGATTTCCGGTTTCGACCGCGCCTGGGCACAAAGGGAACTTGGTGTTCGGAACGCTCGGCGGCAAGTCGGTGGTTCTGATGCAAGGACGTTTTCACACCTATGAGGGTTACTCTCAGGCTGAGTGTACGATTCCTGTGGGGGTGTTTCACGAACTGGGCGTCCACTCATTGTTCGTCACCGCCGCAACCGGCGGGCTCAATCACAACCAAAAGGCTGGGGACTTGATGCTCATTCGTGACCACATCAATTTCACGGGAACCAACCCTCTGATCGGCCCCAACGATCCTCAGAGCGGTCCACGCTTTCCTGTGATGTTCGACTGCTATGACCCAGGCTACGGCGAGACCATCAAGCGCGTCGCGCTCGAGGAGAGTATCCCGCTGCACGAGGGTGTCTATTGCGCCATCACCGGACCCGTCTTCTTTACCAAGGCAGAATTGCGCATGTTGATGCTGCTCGGAGCCGACAGTATCGGGATGTCGACTGTTCCAGAAGTGATCCTCGCTCGTCATCGAGGGATGAAGGCTACCGGGATCGCGGTTATAACCGACATGGCGATACCAGACGCTGGACACCACGCCTCGGAGGCTGAGGTGATCGCCACCGCTGAGCTGACGGGACCGCGCTTTCAACGGCTGATCATGAAGGCCCTAGAAGCTCTCTAAGGTCCGCTGCGAGAGGAACGATTCGGCCATGATTTCGTTGCGCTCAAAGCAGACCTTGTCATCGAGTAAAACGGTGTCCTCACGCGAGTTGAGGGTTCCTAGAATTCGATAGGACAACCCGCCGCGACTGTTCGCTGAGCTAAAGTTTGAAGCAAAGAGGAACAATCGCTTGACAGAATCTGGCCACCTAGCTATTATCTTGCTTCCGAAGGCTATGCCTTCTGATAAGGAGAGACCGATGTCACGCGTATGTCAACTAACTGGGAAAAAGCCCGGTGTCGGAAACAAAGTATCTCACTCCCATAGAAAGACTAGAAAGCGCTGGTTGCCAAATTTGGTTACCCAGAAGTTCTGGTTAGAGGGCGAGCAACGTTGGGTCCGTATGAGAGTAAGCACTAGGGGTCTCAGAACGATCAAGAAGCTCGGACTTGAAAAAGCCCTGAAGAAGTATGGCGTCAAGGTCTAGCTCTCAATTCAATAGAGACTCTCGAAAGTAAGGAGGCACATTGTTGCCTCTTTTCTCATTTCTTGAGAAATGCTCGCGTCGAAAGGAATCACACTGTTATGAAACATCTTTTAAGGCTCCGCTGTCTTCTGCTTGTTGGGCTCTTGCTCTCGTCGGTTGGGCCGGCTTGGTCAAAGCCTCAAGAGAAAGGTTCCTCGCACGGGCATCACGATTTTAGTGACGTGGAAAAATGGATCGAGAGATTTGAGGATCCCAGCCGCGACGTGTGGCAGAAGCCCGAGAAGGTGATCGAGAAGCTGGCCTTGGAGCCGGGTATGAATGTCGCCGATATCGGGGCGGCGTCGGGTTATTTCGCACGCCGAATGGCCTTGGCGGTCAGTCCAGGCGGATTGGCCTTAGCCGTAGATATCGAGCCGAGCTTTTTCCCCTATGTTATAGAGCGCGCCTACAAAGAAGGGCAATACAACCTCTTTACTGTCGAAGGGCTCCCCGACGATCCGCGTTTGCCGCCCAAATCTCTGGACCTTATTCTCATAGTGGATACTCTTCATCATATCGCCGAGAGACCAGCCTACTATGCCCGGCTCAAGGAGGGCCTCAGAGGAGCGGGTCGAGTGGTGGTTGTGGACTTCAAAAAGGACGAGGTGATACCCGTTGGGCCCGGGCCTGAGATGAGACTGCGAGCCGAGGATGTTCAGGCCGAATTTGAGGCGGCCGGCTTTAGCGTTGAGGTGGACCGAGAGACCCTCGACTATCAATACATCCTGACCGCCACGCTCAAGCGCTCCTGAATCTGGACCTTTGAGGACTCCTGATGGCTTTGTCTTCAGGCGGAACGATCAGGGGGTTTTTAGGGTTGAAGACGAGAACAGGCGGGCAGCAAACGAGGAGGCAATTTGTGGCGAACGTATCTAGGATGAAGAATGTGTTGATGACTCTGGCTTTCGTGGTGGCCAGTTGTCTGACGGGATTGGCCGATACCACACCGCAGGCGCCGCCCGCTCCTTTAGCCGAACTTTGGGTCCATACCAGTGCCGAGTACCGCGGGTTGGCCTATCAGGCTTACAACACCGCGAGCATGCAGTTTGACCGATGGGCCCCGCTGTTGCAGAAGCGAGCCGATGGCAAAGCCTATCTGCCCGGCTCCCAGAAGCCTCTCGCTATCGTCCTGGACCTCGACGAGACGGTCATCGACAATAGCGGCTTTCAGGCTTTTATGTACAGAACTGGTGCCACCTATCATCCCCAAATCTGGGCCGCTTGGATGGAGTTCCAGGCGATCAACAAGAATGCGGCTCCGGCTGTGCCCGGTTCGGTGGAGTTTCTGGCCAAGGCCGAAGCCATGGGAGTAACACCCATCTATATCTCCAATCGTGAGGCTGGCAATGAGGCCAACACCATCAAGGTCCTGGCCAACAACGGTATCAATACCGAGGGCATCGAGAAGCGGATCCTTCTGCGACAATCCGGTGAGGCGGCCGATGAGCAGGTCGCCCGAGCTCTCACTGGGGCCAACATCTCTGCCGGGTCGGCCGAGGCGCGTCGAGTGGCCGAGGGCGAGGGAGAAAAAGAATCTCGCCGCCTCCTCGTTTTACAGGACTACGATGTTCTGGCCTATTTCGGAGACGTCTATGGCGATTTCGAGCCGTTTCTCGAAATGGCCGGCAGCACCCAGAGGAAGTTCGAGCAGAGACGAGCCTCCGCCGACGCTCACCGCCAGAACTTTGGTCGTACCTGGTTTATTCTGCCGAATCCTATGTACGGCTACTGGAGTGTAGGCTCGACGATCCCCAAAGACGGGATCAAAGACGCCCTGAACGACTACGGTTTCGAGGTCTTTGTAAGGGGACGAAGAGTTCTCAATCGATAGACCTCATCAGAGGTCTATCGATTTAGGAGTTTCCTAAGGTCGCTACCATGACAGCTTTGATGGTATGCAACCGATTCTCACTCTGCTGAAAGACCACAGAGTGGGGGGACTCAAAAACATCGTCGCTGACTTCGATTCCATCGAGCCCCGTTTGAGCCTTGAATTTGGCTCCGAGCGGGGTTTTTTCGTCGTGGTAGGCGGGCAGGCAGTGGAGGAACTTCACCTTGGGATTTCCGCTGGCCAACGTCAATTTGCTGTCGATGCGGAAGGGCATCAGCGATTTGACTCGGTCGTCCCACTCATCGGCAGATTGTCCCATGCTGAGCCAGACATCGGCGTAGAGGAAGTCGGCCCCTTTGACCGCTTCGTTGGCGTCTTCTGTCAACAGAATCTTGGCTCCGCTCTCTTTGGCGAGTTCTTCTGCGTAGGCGACCAGTTCAGGGTCTGGGCGCAGGTGCTTGGGACTTGCGATACGGAAGTCGACCCCCATCTTGGCCGAGCCGATGAGCAGGCTATTGGCCATGTTGTTGGCACCGTCGCCAAGGAAGGTTAAGACCTGTTTGTTGAGAGGCTTTTCGCAGCACTCCATCATGGTGAGAAAGTCCGCTAGGATCTGGGTTGGGTGGTAGGCGTCCGTCAGCCCGTTGTAAACCGGAACGCCAGCGTGCTCGGCCAGTTGTTCGACCGTCTCCTGAGCGAAGCCGCGGTACTGAATGGCGTCGAACATTCCGCCCAGAACACGAGCCGTGTCGGGGACCGTCTCTTTGCCACCGATGTGGGTTCCGCTGGGGCCGAGGTAGGTCGTGTGGGCGCCTTGGTGCAGAGCCCCTACCTCAAAGGCACAGCGCGTACGGGTGGAGTCCTTTTCAAAGATCAGGGCGATAACTTTTCCCTGGAGTCTCTGAACCTCGGTTCCGTTCTTGCGGGCCGCCTTGAGCGCTGCGGCAAGGTCCAAGAGTTCCTGAATCTCGGTGCTGCTAAAGTCTCTGAGGGTGATAAAGTGTCGGCCTGAAAAATTCCTGGATTGGGTCTTAAGGTCACTGGTCATGGGTGGTTTCATTTTACCTCTGTTGGCGAACTCTTGCTGACAAGCAGACGATTCCTCTAGAAAACACCAAAGAAGATATTGCCCAGGGCATTTTCGTCTTCGCTGATATAAAACTCCTTAACGAGGGCTTCCACTTCGTTGAGTTGCAAGATGCCGTTGCTGTTGGTGTCGAAGAGTTTGAAGGACTCGCGGGCCTGATTTTCCGGTACCTTGTAGGCATCGCAAAAGAGGATGTAGTCCGTCTCGGAAACCTTCCCGTCTCCATCGGAATCGAGCATTTCGCAGAAGAATCTTGCGGTGGCGTTGAGGGCTTGAGAGAGGTTTCGCTCGACGCCTTTGAGATCGGGGTCGAGACAGAAGGCGGTGAAATGAAAATTCAGCCATTCAGCCAGAGAGATCTCACCGTTTCCGTCGGCATCGACCTGGCTTGCCATGGTGTCCCAGAGTCGCCTGTTGGCTCGCGTTAGGCCGAGTCTCCGCCGGTGACTGGAACTCCATCCTCGCTCATCGCACATGACGTCTACGACCATTCGAAAGTCCACGTACTCTAAGACACCGT
>CAZVVF010000229.1:0-6517 GCA_964630575.1 uncultured Burkholderiales bacterium
TGAGCGCGATACGCCAACTCGAAAGGTCCAACCCCTCAAGCTCTTCATCGGGTATCTTGCGAGCGCAGATCTCGTAAGCGAAGTTGGGGGCCGGGGAAACCGTCCCGCGGTAACGATGAATGGCCCACAGCCAACGAGCAGGCCGGGAGAGAAAGTCCTGTGGGCCCATCAGAGCCAATGGCTGGCCGTGGTAGACACTACCGAGCATCGTGCCGATAAGCCCCATGTCGTGATAGAGGGGCAGCCAGCTGATGGTCACATCATCTTTGCCCAGATTCATAGCGTGACCGTAGCCCCGAATATTGTGAATCAGATTCGCGTGGGAAAGGACAACCCCCTTAGGCAACCCGGTGCTTCCCGAAGTAAACTGGATCAAGGCGTGTTCGTGAGGGCGTGGCGGAGGCGCCTGACCGTCTAATTCCCCAACCGTCAAGATCTTCTTAAGCCCCGGACAGTGCAGCCTGAAGAGGGGCATGACGGGCTTGGCTTTGTCGAAGCTTATCAAGTGCTCCACGCCAGCCACCTCCAAAATCGCTGCCTGGCGCTTCACGTAGTCTTCCAATTGGTCGAGTCGAAAGGGAGGATAGAGCGGCGTGGGGATGGCCCCGATCCATAGGACGCCATAGAAGGAGGCCAAGTAGTCGGGGCCCGAGGGTAGCATGATGCCCACTCTGTCTCCGGGCTTCACACCCAAAGCGTTGAGCCCCGCAGCGACCTTCTGACAAGCCGCTACGAGATCGGGGTAGGCCCATTCACAGGTCGTCTCATCCTCCTCCATAAAAAAGAGAGTCTTGCGCAGCGGCTGGTGCTCCGCTTGATAGAGGAGTGCCTCGATAAGATCGACAGCGTGAGCGGGATGGGGCGGGATCTCCCCCCCAGCGATCGTCACCCGTGTCTTGGCCTGAGCCGCGCTCGCACCCGGTGTAATCTCCAGAAGGTCCGACACCGTGGAGGCCTCAAAAACGCCTTGGCTAGAGAGGCGTTCCCCCAGCCCTTTCTCCAGTCGCATCAAGAGTTCATGGCGCTCAATGCTCCCAAGGCCCAGGTCCCACTCAAGATGTGACGTGAGTCCCACGTTCGGCTCTTGCTCAGGGTTGAGCTCTCTGGAAAGCTCCTCAACGATCTCTATAACTCTTTGACTTCGGCATTCTATTTTCACTTTGATAGGCTACCAAATCCGTTGCGACAATCCCTAGTGTCATAGCACCCAATCTCAAAGAAAATGCCCAGGCCCGTAGACCTTTGTTCACTCCTCTTGGATGTCCATCGGCCCCAGCCAAGGACTGATTGACCTCAGGGGCCAAACTGTGTTGAGTGCGAGAACCCATCTTCAAAGAACAGGACACCACCGTCTCCCAAGCCCAGTCCGGTCGGAAAAAAGAAGGTGAACAATGAAGTTTCAACCCGAAGCGGCCCGCCTGCGGATGGTCGAGGAGCAGATCCAACGGCGTGGCGTTAGCAACCCAAAGCTGCTGGAGGTTCTCAAGCGCGTTCCCCGTGAAAAATTCGTGCACCCCAAGTATCTCCGGCATGCCTATGACGACAGCGCCCTTCCGATCCCCCTCAAGCAGACCATCTCACAACCCTACATTGTAGCGGCCATGGTCGAGGCCTTGGACCTTGCCCCCTCCGACCGGGTGTTGGAGGTTGGAACAGGTTCTGGATACGCCGCGGCTGTTCTCTCGGAAATGGCTCAGCAGGTCTACACCGTCGAGCGACATGGCTTGCTCGCTCAAAGCGCCCAGGACAGACTCCACTCGCTGGGCTACCACAACGTCCAGGTGAAACACGGCGACGGCACCAAGGGCTGGCCAGAGAAAGCCCCTTTCGATGCCATCGCCGTAGCCGCCGGCGGCACCGAAGTTCCGGCGGCCTTGAAGGCGCAACTCAGAGAGGGAGGACGCCTAGTCATCCCTGTGGGGCAAGGTGAGGTCAAACGCCTCTTGCTGCTGAAGAGAATCTCGGCCGATCGATTCGAGAGCAGAAAGCTGGAAAAGGTTCGATTCGTCCCGCTGCTGCCAGACCTGCCCGAGTCAAATTGATCCAAAACGCAGAAGCTGCCCGTTTCGGGCAGGCGGTTGAGTATTGCCATGCTCTCCAACACAGTGTAAGCTAACACTGCAAATGCACGATCATGATACCCGTTTCCCACGACCCGACTCGTTGAGATCCTTCACTGTGATTGGCTCTCTACTCGTAATGTCTCGAGTGGCCGAATCGATACATTTCTGTATTAGCACTAAATTTGGAGGATCGCGATGAATCTTTATGTTGGAAACCTTGCCTACAGTTTAACCGAGGACCAGTTGGTCAGAATTTTTGAAGAGTTCGGCTCCGTTGTGAGTGCTCGTCTCATCATCGACCGTGACACGGGTCGCCCACGTGGCTTCGGCTTCGTAGAAATGGCCGACAAAGAGTCCGGCCAAGCGGCCATTGACGACTTGAATGACAAAGAAGTCGAAGGCCGTCGTCTCGTTGTGAACGAGGCTCGACCCAAAGCCCCTCGTCGATAGTAACTCTAGGCGAAGCTAAGAAAGGATGGACCCCCGGGCCCATCCTTTTTTATTTGACGGGCAAAGGGTTCTGAGCGAAGGACACCCTCAAACTCCCACTAACTCCTCAAGGTGGACTACATCAAGCGAAACATTCCTTGGGCCCTAGCCGTTCTGCTGCTCGTGGGAGCCGCCGTGTGGGTTCAAAACCGTCCGCCCAAAGTCGAGGTGGTAGAAGCCCGAGTTGAACTTCTGGCTGAAATCTTGGCCGTGTCCGGACAGATACAGGGCAAAGAAGAGAGCCGTCTTGCCCCTGAAGTCACCGGGACCATCGCTGAGATCATGGTCGAAGAGGGAGAGCTTGTAAAAACGGGCCAACCCCTGGCGAAGCTCAACCAGGACACCCTCCAAGCCCAATACAGACAGGCCCAGAGAGCTGTCAACGTGGCCACCTCTCAACTCGAGATCGCCAGTCGAGGCCCCCTGGAATCAGAGCTTGAGGAAGCCCGCTCAGAGATTCAGCGCAACGAGAGAGTGGCTCGGGCCACCCTCGAGTCGGCCCGACAAAAGCTCCTCGAAGCCGAACGTGGACCACGGCGAGAACAGGTCCTACAAGCCCGGGCAGAACTCAGCCAAGTGACCGCCGACACCGAACAAAAGCTGCGCGACTTCCAACGACAAGAAAAACTCCTTGGTGAGGGCGCCGTTTCCAAGCAAGACTTCGAGCAAGCTCGTTCAGCCCACGAACAAGCCCTGGCCAGCCAAAAAAGAGCCCAACAACGCTTGGCCGAACTCAGCAACGGAACCCGCCCCGAGCAACAGGCTCAGGCTCGTCAAGCCGTGCTCGCGGCCGAAGCGGACCTGGCCGCGGCCAAACGCACAGGAGAGGCCCGCTTGCAGCAGCTCCTCGACCAGCCTCGACCTGAAGACGTGTCCCTTGCCCAAGCTCGCGTTCAAGAAGCCCTAGCCGCCCTGAAGCTCGCTCAGCAAAGACTCGCTCTGTCCGTTGTCAAAGCTCCCTACGACGGAATGGTGGGCCGACGACTCCTGCAGGTTGGAGACCCGACCGGCCCCAACGCACCTATCTTCAGCTTCGCCAGCAAACCGGCCCTCGAGGTTCGCGTTGAGATCGACGAGTCCGAGCGAGCCCGGGTTAAGGATGGCATGACAGCGGTGGTGAAGGCCAGCGGCTATCCCGACCCCTTCGAGGCCACGGTGCAGGAATCCGACGCCGAGATCGACTCCTTAAAAGGAACCCTTGAAGTTCGACTTCGGCCCGAACAACCACCGGAATGGCTCTTGCCCGGTCAGACCGTCGATGTCAACATCATTCTCAGCCCCAAGAGCGATAAACTTTTGATTCCTCTGACCAGCGTGATTCTCAACAATGAAGACAGCAAAGCCCTAGTTGCCGTCAACGGCCAACTCGAGTCTCGCTCCATAAGAGTGGCCAGTCCCTCCAAGAGTGGCTATCTCGTCCTCTCCGGCATCGAGAAAGGGGATTGGGTGGTCCGCTTTCCCCAGGGTCTCAAGGCGGGTCAGAAAGTCAGAGTCCAGAGGACCTCTCCTTGAGATTTGAAGCCTTTTTGGCCTGGCGCTATGTAACCTCAAGCCGAGGGCAAACAGGTCTCACGGTAGCTGCCGTGGCCGCTGCGGTTTGCCTCATCATCTTTATCAACTGTCTGCTCCTGGGCGTTCAGTCCCGTTTTATCAATGACCTCATAGGCTCGCTAGCCCATATCTCGGTGAAAGTGCCCGACCCCGACCCTCGCCCACTCCCAGACACCGACGACGTTCGCTACCTGGCTACGGTTCAAAAGCAGTTACAAAAGCGCAGTGACCTGCGCCGACCAGAGCGACTCGAAACCCTGCTGCAGACCTTTCCCTACGTCCGAGACACATCGCCCTCAGTCAGCGGCCAAGCCTTTCTCATTCGAGGCGCGCGCGAGTTTGGGGTCAGTGTGCGAGGGGGCGACCCCGTCAAACAAGAGCGCATCAGCAACCTCTCAGACGACATGATTCAGGGACGCTGGTTAGACATCGGTGCCAGCGATGTGGTCATCGGCTATAAGCTTGCCGAGGATACCGGCCTCAATCTAGGAGACACCGTCACCCTCATCAGCTCAGCCCAAGTCCGTCAATCCTTTATCGTCGGTGGCATCTTTGACACTGGTCAGGTTCAGATCGACGGTAGCAGCGTTTTTATGACCCTGCGTGCGGCACAGCAACTGTTCGCCACTGGACGCGATGCCAACTCTATCAGCGTCAAGCTCTACGATCCTTGGAAAGCCAACGACGTGAGCCAGATGATGGCCGATTCACTCGGGCTCAAAACAGAGAGTTGGATGACAGAACAGGCTCAGCTCGTGAATGCCATAGCCGCTCAAGACGGAAGCCGACTGATGATCAGCTTCTTCAGCCTAGCCGCCTCTGCTTTTGGCATATCCTCGGTGCTCATCGTCAGTGTTTTTCAGCGTTCCCGACAGATTGGGATCCTCAAGAGTATGGGGGCCAAAGACAGTCAAATTCTCCGGATTTTTGCCTTCCAGGGCCTCTTCATCTCGGTCATCGGCGCTCTGGCAGGAGCCCTCTGCGGATACGCACTCCTCACTTTCCTTATGAGCTTTAAGCAAGTGGCGCGCTTTGGTAAAGGAGATCAACTCTTCCCTGCCGTTCTCGACCCCTCGGTTTTTGCCGGGGCGATGCTCGCAGCGATAGCGGCCACCCTCCTGGCCTCTCTGCTACCGGCTCTACGGGCTGCTCGCACGAACCCCGTCGAGGTGATCAGTGAAGGCTGACCAGGATGTGCTTCTCAGCGTTCGCGATCTGCGCAAGAGCTACCTGACCGGAACCCCACTGCAGGTGGATGTCCTCAACGGGATCGACTTCGAGGTTCAACGAGGTGAATTCGTTGCCATCGTAGGCCAAAGTGGGTCTGGAAAATCGACCCTTCTCAACATCATTGGAGCCTTGGACCAACCCACCAGCGGACTGGTCAGTATCGACGGTGTCGATATCTCCGGGCTCGACTCCAATGGTCTTGCCGAACTCCGCAACGACAAAGTCGGGTTCGTTTTTCAGTTTCATCACCTGTTGGCCGAGTTCAGCTGCTTGGAGAACGCCCTCATGCCGATATTCATCAATCGAGGTAAGGCCACTCCCGAACAAACCAAACGGGTTTCACAACTGATGGACCGCGTGGGCGTTGGTGAGATTCAACACAAAATGGCCAACCAGATCTCCGGCGGCCAGCAGCAACGAGTCGCGATCATTCGGGCGCTGGCCCAGCAGCCCGCACTCGTGCTGGCCGACGAGCCCACCGGTAACCTCGACTCAAAATCCTCAGGCGAAGTGTTCGCACTGATGCGCGAGATGACCAAAGAGCAGAACGTCACCTTCATGATGGTCACTCACGACGAGCGCCTAGCCGGCCAAGCCGACCGAATCTTCCGCATAGAAGATGGACTTGTCACAGTCTCAGCAGGTCTGGGGTGAGCCCAACCCAAATCAGTGTCACTATGAAAATTCGCAAACTGATCGCCGCCTTTTTGGTGGTCGCCATAACGGCAACTGCAAGTGCCGATGACTCCGCGACAGGAGTCATCTCCGGCATCGACATCACCGCTATCGACAAAACCGTCCGACCACAGGATGATTTCTTCAACTACGTCAACGGAGCCTGGCTAGAGAGAACCGAGATCCCCGCCGACAAGTCTCGACTGAGCATGTTCAGTGTGCTCAATGACCGAGCCCAAGAACAGCTCAAAGAGATCATACTCGATGCCTCCAAGGCTCACCCCAAACCCGGTAGCAATCAGCAAAAACTGGGCGACATGTACAACAGCTTCATGGACGAAGCGACCATCGAAAAGCTCGGCTTTGCCCCGCTGGAGAAAGACCTGGCCGGCATCGAGGCCGTTCAAGACCTTTCCGGCGTAGCCCGCAAGTTCGGGGAACTCAGAGTCATCGGCGTGGGAGGACCGCTCGGCGTCTATATCTATCCAGATGCCAAAGACCCCGGTGTC
>CAZVVF010000230.1:0-6499 GCA_964630575.1 uncultured Burkholderiales bacterium
AAAGTGCGCGTGATCAGAAAACCTGAGGACCTTGAGGACTTTCAATGCGGGGAAATTCTGGTCGCCGAACGCACGGAGCCGGACTGGGAACCGGCCTTTCGACGAGCCAACGGAATCATCACGGCCTTGGACCGACGCTCCAGCCACGCGGCAATCCTAGCCCGCGAGATGGGAATACCGGCCCTTCTCGACGCCCAAGATTGCTGGAAGGTCTTACAGACTGGCCAGCAGGTCACGATTTCGTGCTGTGAAGGTGAGCTTGGCCGAGTCTTGCCCGGTGATGTCCCGCACGACGTCAAAGAGTTCAGCCTGCAATCCATGCCTCAGAGCAAAACTCAGATCATGGTCAACCTCTCCATGCCAGAGAGAGCCCTCTCTGTGGCTCAAATGCCCTGGGCTGGGGCTGGCCTCATACGCAGCGAATTTATGATCGGCGGCTGGGTCAAGATTCATCCCTTGGCCCTCTTGTATCCCGGCCAACTAGACGCCGAGACTCAGAGTGCCGTGCAGAGGCTCTGCAACAAATTTGACAACGGCCGAGACTACTTCCTAACGAAAATGAGCCAAGCCATCGCTCTCTTCTGCGGAGCCTTTTGGCCCAGACCCGTTACACTGCGCCTATCCGATTTCAAGAGCAACGAGTATGCTCGCCTGTTGGGGGGGCGATTCTTCGAACCAGAGGAAGAATGCGCTATGCTCGGATGGCGAGGGGCAGGCCGCTACCTTCACCCCGACTATCGCGATGCCTTTCAACTCGAATTGGCGGCCATCAAGCGAGTGCGTACAGAGCTTGGGCTCACGAATCTCAAGATCATGATCCCTTTCTGCCGCACGCCAGAGGAGGGTGAGGAAGTTCTGCTTGAACTGGAAAAGGCCGGGCTCAAGCGAAATGAGGATGGGCTCGAAGTGTGGACCATGGCCGAACTCCCATCCAATGTTCTGCTAGCTCAAGAGTTCGCTGAACTCTTCGACGGAATGTCCATTGGCAGCAGCGACCTCACCTCGCTGGTCCTCGGTGTGGCGCGCAACGCCGAAAAAATATCGGCCTCCTTCGATGAGATGCACCCGGTTATGGTGGGCGCCTATGAAGCTATCGTCAAAGCCGCCCACGAGGCCGGCAAGCCGGTCAGCTTCTGCGGTCAGATAGCCTCGGAGGACTCGGAATTCGCAGCTTTTCTCGTTGAAATGGGAGTCGATATCCTGAGTGTGACGCCGGATGCCTTGCATCCCACACTTCAAAGACTCGGTGGCTGAAGAGGTTCGGGTAAACCCTCAATGTAGAGCCGGAGGTCCCCTGGAAAACGGACTGTGAACTCGTGGTCGTTCTCAACATCAATGAGTGCGATCTCGAGCGGTCTGCCTTCATCCTCACCCCGTCGAATCTCAGGGCGAGCGTTCACCGCGTTGCGAGCGATAATGTCGGCGTAGACTCTTTTGCGAGCCCATTGACTCACCAAGGCTCGACACTCCTCTCCCCGGTAACAACCTGCGGGGTTGGCAACCTTCGGAGTCTTGGCGAACAGCTCAACAATATCCGAGAGAGGAATCTGCAAGATATGCTCAAGCTCAAAGGGAGTGAAGTACGGCTTTTCATTGTAATCGCTCAGGTCCACCCCTGGGAATTCCCAGGCTCCACAAAAACTCCCTGCACAAAAAAACGCCCCGCTGGATAAGCGAGGCGCGTTCGATGTTGGAGAAACGTTGAGAACTACTTGGCTGCAGCCAACTTCGCTTCTCTGTGCTTTTCGACCATCTCGGCTTGCACGTTCCTGGGAACAGGCTCGTACTTGGCAAATTCCATGGTGAACTCACCTTTACCCTGAGTTGCCGAACGGAGAATCGAAGCGTAACCAAACATTTCTGCAAAGGGTACGTGGCATACTACGGTCACATAGCCTTCGTTGGTTTCGCTGTTCAAAATGACTCCACGACGCTGGTTCATTCCGCCGGTAACAGCCCCTTGGAACTCATCAGGTGCGGAGACTTCCACGGTCATGATGGGCTCGAGAATCACCGGTTTCGCAGCGGCGTAGGTGTCACGAATGGCACCCTTGGCACAGGTTCTAAAGGCCATTTCAGAAGAGTCAACAGGGTGAAAGTTACCGTCGTTGACCACGCATCGAACCCTGACCACAGGCGCTTCGATCAATTGACCCTTAGCGAGTTGCTCTCTGAAACCCTTATCACAGGCTGGGATGTACTCTTTAGGAATCGATCCACCCACAACTTCGGATACGAATTCGTACTCTTCCACGGCATCGTCTGGCAGCGGTTCGATGTATCCAACAATTTTAGCGTACTGACCGGAACCACCAGTTTGCTTCTTGTGGGTGTAGTCAATGTTCGCGCGCTGAGTGATGGTCTCGCGATAAGCAACCTGCGGCGCACCGACGGTCACTTCGCACTGATACTCACGCTTGATTCGCTCGATGTAGACCTCCAGATGAAGCTCTCCCATTCCAGCGATGAGAGTCTCACCGGACTCTTCATCCCGCCATACACGAAACGTCGGGTCTTCTTTTGAAAAGCGGTTCAGAGCTTTTGAGAAGTTCGACTGACTGCTTCGCTCTTTGGGCTCTACAGCCAAAGAAATTACCGCAGCAGGTACGTGCATAGAGGTCATTGAGTAGGCGACTTTATCGTCAGTAAAGGTGTCACCGGAAGAACATTCGATACCGAACAGAGCAACGATGTCACCAGCCACGGCTGTTTCAACGTCGTGCATTTCATCGGAGTGCATACGAACGATTCGCGGTACCTTAACCTTCTTCTTGTTGTTGATGTTATAGATGAAGTCGCCTTTGGAAACGCTTCCCTGATAGATGCGCACGTAGGTCAACTGGCCGAAGCGGCCATCTTCCAACTTGAACGCCAGACCCACGAAAGGCTTGTCGTTGTCGGTTTCCAAAACAACTTCGGCTTCGTTGTTGTTCTGGTCCAAAGCAATGTTTTCGCGCTCTGTTGGGTTAGGCAAGTAATCGACGATACCGTCGAGGAGGGTCTGAACTCCCTTGTTCTTGTAAGCACTTCCACAGAAAACGGCGGTGAACTTGAGAGACAAGGTCGCTTTTCGCAGAACCTTCTTGATTTCCGAAACCGGAATATCTTCGCCCTCGAGGAACTTCTCGGCTAGGTCATCGTCGAAATCGGCCAAGGCTTCGAGCAAAGACTCACGGTACTGTTCAGCCTCTTCCTTCATCTCCGCAGGGATCTCTTCCTTACGGATGTGCTCACCATTGTCGCCGTCAAAATAGAGGGCTTCCATGTTGATGAGGTCGATGACGCCTTTGAATTCATCACCTGAGCCGATCGCCAAGGTGACAGGATGAGCGTTGTGATAGAGCTTCTCTCGAAGCATCTTGATCACGCGGTGAGCATCGGCACCGGCGCGGTCCATCTTGTTGACGAAGGCCACACGAGGAACCCCGTATCGCTTCATTTGACGGTCCACCGTGATCGACTGTGACTGAACCCCAGCCACGGCGCAGAGTACCAGTACGGCGCCATCGAGGACGCGCAGTGCTCGCTCTACCTCAACCGTGAAGTCCACGTGTCCGGGAGTATCAATCAGGTTGATGTTGTAGTCCCCCCAGGTTGCGTACGTCGCAGCCGACTGAATGGTAATACCTTTTTCGCGCTCCAGGTCCATGGAGTCCATCTTGGCCCCCACGCCTGACTTGCCACGGACTTCCTCGATCTTGTGAATCTTTCCGGTATAATAGAGGATTCGCTCTGAAAGAGTGGTTTTTCCCGAGTCGATGTGCGCCGAGATTCCGATGTTGCGTACTTTTGTTACGTCTGAAACCGCAGTAGCCATAATTCTTGTGTCTTCTCCTTTTGTGGGGAGCCCTTGTTGAACTCCATCTCCAGTCTAGTCCCCGCGCGCCCAAGGTGCGCCCTTCTCTTCGGGCACAAAGGCAAAGCTAGGCTCGGGGGCAACCCAGCGCGCTCCATTGTGCCAGTAAGAGTAATTCTCCTGTCGAACCGGGCCATATTCTTATCCACAGATCCAGCCAATCTGAAACCTTGGCCCTCGAGGAGCTTGATTTTCACAATTTGGAAACAATTTGAAACCCTGTTCCTCATTCGCTACACTCCCCGTCCCTAGACTCGGTTTATGAGCAGACTCAACACCAGAGCGATCTATCAACTGGCCGTCCGAACACAAGACTTCGAACCCGTTGCCTCAACAGGAGCAACGGTTAGATTCGGAGTGATCAAGAATTCCAATCCAGAGCATGTCCCAGACCCCAGAGTGAGTGGACGACTGGCCAAAATAGAGACCACCGACGTGAAGGCCAACGACGCCATCACGGTCTCTCAGAGGGCCTATCGCCAAGGAGCACCGGCCAAGAACGAAGGCTTCGACCGTACCCAAGTGATGACGCGATTGGGATTCGGCGCCCTGGGACTGATCGCCAACGCCTATATGGAGCAAGAACGGATGACCGACGAGGAGATTCACTCTGTGCAGCAGAGATTCTACGGCCTCAGTTCCGTTTGACCCACATGGCAAGAAAAATTGAAATAACTTTAAAAGTGATGTAGGTTAAAGGAACACATGCGACATTCATTTCTGATTGCGGTTCTGGCAGTCACGCTCACACTCGCGGCTCCACCGGCCCAGGCCCAACCGACCTCAGATTTCACGCGTCTGCAAAACCTCAAACTCAGCGAGTCGCAAGTCCAAGGTATTTTTTCCCTGTTTCTGAGTCAGGCACCCGCCATACTCAGCGATTCCGCCGACGCCCGAAGGGTTGTCGATGGCATCGCCCCACAGGCCCTCCGGTTGTTGAACGCGGATCAGCGTTCGATGTTGGAGGAGATGGCACCTCAAGAAACCCTTCGCCATTTCGGTTCGATGAGTCGAGAGGAGCGCAGGCGGTTCATGTTCGATAGTGCCCAAGGCCTCGTACACCCGTCCAAGCAAGAGTGGATTCGGCGAGCCGAGCAGATGCTCAACGACTCGGACGGATTCTAAACCGTTCCAAAACCGGGCCTAGTTGAGACTAAAGCCGGGACCGAACGATTCTTCGTCTTCTAGAAAACCCACGGAGACCTCGTCGCACTCCCCTATGAGTAGGTCCTCAATCGTATCGAAGACAAGTTCCTGGGCTTCGAGCATATCCTCGGCTTCAAGCTCAAGGGTGTGTCTCACGCTCAATTCGAGATGGAAGGTGTAGCTCTTGACGCCTTTTTCTTCCACTTGCGTAGGAGGCTCGTCCGGTGCGATCATGCAAAAACTCCCGCTCTCAGCCTCCACCAACTTCACGATCAGACCTAAAAAAGACTCTCGCTCAATAAGTTCAAACTCAAAATCGGGAGCAAACCGACGACAGACCTCGGCCACAGCCTTGGCCTCTGGCTCCAGAGCCGGGTCGTGGGAATTCTTAATGAGGCGGCTGCGAAGCGCTGCGATCTCTCTAGCGACCTTCACGGCAGCTTCGTAAAGCTTGGAATCGGACACCGCAAGGAGTTTCCGGTCGGACCTCTAGGCTCCTTCTCCCCCAGCTCCCCCTAAAAGAGCGGTCGTTGTAAGACGACCTCCTCCTCGGCCAAGGCCAAACGGATTCTGACCGTTGAGCCCAGCCTCGCCAAAACTCTCTGACCCAGGGCCAGCTTGCGCTCTAGCGCTTCGTCGTCTTGCCCTGGATCGTGATGAAAGAGGTAGAGGTCTTTCACCATACCCTGGTGAGCCAATCGGCAGACAGCGCTGACCCCCGAGTGACCCCACCCTACTTTTGTCAGATATTCATCATCAAAGTAGGTCGTATCAATAATCAGGACGTCTGCCTCTTTGACGAAAAGGAGCAAGCGCTCGACATAATCAGGATTGTACCTGTCGCTGTCCTCGGGAAAGAGTTCGTTGTCCGTCACATAGCATATCTTCTTGCCACCGAAGAAGACACTGTACCCCAGGCAGTGACCAGGATGCTCCAGCACCATCGTCTCGACCTCTGCCGGACCGAACCTGTAGCGCCCCTGATCCACATCCTGGTAGTGGACCTGGGCACAAAACTCACTGGTCGTAATAGGAAAATGAACCCCACCCATCTGGTTGTTGACCAACTGCTCGATGCCCTGGCCTTGAACCGGTGAGCCCACCAGAGTCAATCGGTTTCCCGGAACAAAAAAGGGACTGAAAAAGGGAATGAAATTGATATGGTCCCAGTGAGGATGGGTAAAAAATATCGTCCCAACGAGTCTTCTGTCCTCGATCGCCATCAGCGAATCTGCCAACGGCTTGATCCCCGTTCCGGCATCGAAAATGAAGACGTGGTCGTTGGGGAAGGTCATGCTGACGCAGGATGTGTTTCCACCGTACTTTAGGGTCCCAGGACCCGGAACCGGGATGGTTCCCCGACAGCCCCAGAACTTGAGGCGAATCCGCTCGGAGACCACTGCAAGAATTTCAGACAGAATCTGGGACCGGTCGTTCGAGGCTCTGCTGAAAAATCCATCAGCACCGGATTCTAGCGCACTGTCGCGCTCGGATTGA